>CAKSPN010000043.1 GCA_934481375.1 uncultured Clostridia bacterium | reverse complement strand
ACAATAATCGGCGGTACTTACGGAAAACAGAGCACTGACCATTACGACTTGTTCAAAATCACCTGCCAAAACGGCGGTAAGTTGAAAATCAAAGGCGGAAGCTTTTATTCGCTCGGAGTCGGGGGCGATGTATACACCGTTGCGGATATAACGGAAAGCGGATATGCTTTTTACCGCAAAGATACGGAGGGAAACGCCAAACTGTACTCCGCACTTTACACAACGTCATTCGGACCGATTGACAGCGCAGACCCGTTCTTTGTGGCAGAACATACAAACCATGTGTACAGCCGTCAGCCATTGCCCTACGGAATGTATTATATCGGCTGTGACTGCGGAATTGAAGCGGCGGCAAGCATAACAAGAGATGAAAATACGGTTTACTATTCCGATTTTGAGGAAGCACTCAATGCGGCGGAGAACGGTGATACAATCGTGCTGTGCGGCGTCAGTACGTATTCAATTCAGCCGCAAAAGGATATTGTAATTGATAATAAGGGCAGTTACGTAAACCCGATTACAATTGATTTAAACGGAAAAGGCATCAGCTTTACGAAGCTGTCCGATTACACAGTCAAAAACGGTCATAAGCTGATTATAAACAGTAACTCATTTATAAAGATTGTCGGCAGCGGTGAAATCACATCTTTGTACTCCGAAAGATATGCTATGACCGAACTGCTCGGCGGTACTTACGGAACAATCGAAAGTCCCGACGGTGTTTTGCCCCTGCATGCATTGGGATACGGAATTAAAGGTGCGGACGGCTGGATAGAAAATCGCAGTGCAAAGGTGCTGAATGACGTTACGGTTCAAAAAGCTCCGTATGAGATTAAAAATATCGTTGTAACAACCGATCCGAACGGCACAACCGACTCCGATACGTTCTACACGGGACAGAAGATATATGTAAAAGCAACCGTACAGCTTGATGAAGGCGAACAGCCGATAAGCAGTTCAAAGCCGTTTTGGGCTGCGGTTTCAATCGTTTCTTCATCAGGAGGAGCCACGTCAGGTGTTTATCGGAACAATGACAGTGCAGACTTTGTTTATGAGTGTGTTTTGCTTGATCGGAGCGGTGACTATACGTTAGATATTTGGGTTGATTATCTTGGCTGCCGTGTGGCAGACAGTACAAAAAAGATTACCACGATCGTTTGTGAGCATAACTATGAGGACGGCGTATGCAAAAACTGCGGAGTGGAGTGCGCACATCAGAACATTTCGGAAACGGGCGTATGCGGCAATTGCGGTCTGCAAATGGCGGCAGAGGTTAGTCTGAGCGGTAATAAGTCATATTACAAGACGATTGCCGAGGTTTTTGCGGCGGCGAAAAATAACGACTGCACCGTAAAGCTGTTAAAAGATGTTACTCTGTCCGAGCCGATTGCAATCAATAGCGGCAATCTTACGCTTGATTTAAACGGCAAACAAGCGGATTTAAGCAAAATTGAGCTTAACGGCGGAAAGATGACGGTAAAATCGGCGGAATACGTTTTACTGAAAACGGAAGTTATCATATCCAATGGTGCAGAACTTACCGTTTCGGAAAATTGCGGTGTTGATGCCGTTAAAATTGCCGATAACTCTTCGGCAAGCGAGCCGTTAAAGGTAAATTCCGATGCATACATCGGTATGCTTACCATTGATAAACAAAACCCGACGCTTTCGCTTTCGGGCGGAAAATTCGGCTCAATCGTCGGAACCGATATATCGGGCGCAAATCTGCTTGCGGACGGATATATTTTCTCAAATGCGGACAGCGGCGAGTGCTTTATGAGTAAGCAAACATTCAGCGACTCGAAAGCGGCGTTCGGTGATTGCACATTAAAGGTTGTAAAGTGTGCGCATACCGAGCCTGACGGTAACCTGTGCAAATACTGTGACGTAAGGCTTGCAGGTGCGGTGGGCAGTTATCCGTACGGCAGTAACCGCAAGTACTATACAGATATAAAAGATGTTTTCAGCGGAACGATTACGGAGAATAAATATGTACGCATTATGTGCGACAGCTATACTGCGTCGGAGGATATTGTGCTGGACGGAGCAAAGATACAGTATTACACCGATGGCAGAAAGCTCATTTTTGCCGACGGAAAATCGCTGATAGTGAAAAACGGCGGACGTTTTGGATTTAGAGGCGATATAAGTTCAATTACAGTCGAAAACGGCGGAGCAGTGTTGCCTGAAAGCGGAAGCATTGTCGGAACATTAAAGATTTTCGACAGAAACGAAAATTTCCTGCTTGAAAACGGAAGCTACGGTAAAATCGAAGTTTCGGACGGAGATTACACCATAGCTGACTTTTTAAAACCAAACAAAACGCTAAAGCACACCGACGGCACGTGGGCAACAGATGCGGAGCTTGGCGCAAAGCAGGTTGAGAATGTTGAAATTAAAACAAAACCGATTATCAATGAGAAACTTGAAGCCGATTGCACAAGTATGGTTTACGGTGAAAAAGATAAAGTAACGCTTGCCGCAATATTTAACGGCGAGGGTACGGCATCGTACAAATGGTATAAGGACGGCATGGAAGTCGGCAGTGCAGTGCAGAGCGAGTATACCGACAATTCGGTGCTTGACGCAGGAAAGCACAAATATGAGTGTGTAATCACAATTGACGGCTATTCGAGAACGGTGTCCTGCGAGGTTAATGTGGATAGGGCTGACCCCGCATATACCGCACCGACGGTAAAAACAGGACTTATCTATAACGGCAGTGAGCAGGAATTATTGGAAACACAAGGCGCAACGGCGCATGGTACAATCAAGTACAGCCTTGACGGCGAAAACTGGAGCACCGATATTCCCAAGGCGGAAAAAGCCGATGAATATACCGTGTACTATAAAATCGAGGGTGATAAAAACCATAACGACCTACAGTCGGAACTGACAACAGAAATAGCAAAACGCCGGGCGAAAATTGCAAATAACAGCGGTTCCCTTAAGGGTTATCCCGAAACGTGTGAGTACGGAGCTGTTCCCGAACCGAGGAAAGAATGGTTTGAAATAACAGACTCCGAAAACGGAGCGTCATTCAACTGGGAATGGTATGAAGACGACACAAAGCTGGACAGAAAACCGGAGGAACTTGGCAGTTACAAGCTTAAAGTCATTGTCGGAGATACCGAAAACACAATAGGCGCAAGCATAGTGCTTAATATCACTGTTACGGCTAATACGAGTACCTTTTCTTACGGACCCGAGGTAACCGTTTACAATAATCCGAACACCGTTTCGTATGATGAACTTGACTTAAAGAATATTTCGCTTTTTGATGCGGAAACTATCGAAATAGACTCATATACTGTTTCAGTGGAGGAAAACGGTCAGTTCAAACCCTATAACCCGAGTACAAGCGATTTCCGAATAGCGGTGCAAAACGGTGACAGTAACGGTGCGGTCCATATCGAAGTCACGGGACTCAGCGGAAAACAAAACGGCGAGATGTTCTGCGTAATAATCGGAAATGCTCATGATAAGCACTATGAGGACATAATCCTACAAATCAGGCTTATTGCATACGACAGGGCGGAAAAGGAACTCAGTGTTTCAATGAACAGCTTTACATACGGCGATACGCCCGCAACGCCCGAATACACAGCACCGACGGGTACATTACAACAGACTGTAAGCTATGAAAAGGACGGCGTAAAGCTTGGCAATGTGCCTGCAGATGCAGGCGAGTACACCGTTACGATAGTGTGCGACACCAAGAGCGAGATTTACAAGAGCACAAAAACTTATGAAATTAAGAAAAGGCAGATCGGGGACAGCGCCGTTAATATTGAGTATGCGGATACCGTTGTTTATGACGGCAATTCACATGCTCCGATCATAACCGCTACAATGAACGGTGTACCTCTAAGAGAGGGTATAGACTATAATCTTACATATCCGTCCGATATGAAGAACGCCGGAGCGAAGAATATTAAAATCGAGGGTATCGGCAATTTTAACGGCGAGAAAGATTTACCGTATGTTATAAATAAAAAGACGGTTACGGCAGATGACATATCGCTCGATAATACAATATTTACGTATGACGGCACGGCAAAAACTCCTGCCGTTACCGTAACGGACGGAACAACAACGCTTAATCCGCAAACGGACTATACAATAAACTACAGCAATAACACAAACGCAGGCACGGCGTCGGTTACCGTTACGGGCAAGGGCAACTACAGCTTTGATATTACGAAAGAGTTTGTAATCAACAAAGCCGATGTAAAGGTTAAGGTGGCGGACGCTCAAAAAGAATACGGCGATCCTGCTCCGAATTATGCGCTTGAACTTGTAAATTCCGCCGATGCAGCGTTTGCGGACATAAGCGCAATAAACGCTCTTGCAAGCTTTGAATGTGACGGCTCGGAAGTTGACGCCGATGTTACGGACAACGGCTATGAAATCAGCGCAACGCTTACAACCGGTACAACCGATAATTTTGATATTACGGTTGAAAGTATGGGTAAGCTCACCGTTACAAAAGCATTGCTGACTGTTAAAGTTAAGGATGTATCACGTGAATACGGTGCGGAAAATCCGACGCCCGAGGTTGAATACACAGGCTTTAAGAACGGAGAAACGGAAGCTGTTCTCAGCGGTGAATTACAGCTTGCATATGCCGATGACATCAACAGTGAAACGGCGGTCGGACCATATTCGGAAAGAATTTTTGCAAGCGGTCGTACATCAAACAATTATGATATACACTACGAAAAGGGAAATGTCTATATTACAAAAATCGGCGTAACCGCAAGCGCAGGAACCGCAAAAAGCTCATATGTTACCGTTGTGCTTGACAGAGCGGTTGAGGGACTCACCTCCGCAAACTTTACCGTAAAGGACAGCGAAAATAATGTTGTCACAATAACGGGTGTTGCGGCTGCCGCTCTCGATAAGAATTACATCTTAAACGGCAGTTTTGCGGTAGGAAAAGAATACACCGTTACGGTAACGCTTACAGGTACATCGGCTGATGCAACGCATACCATGGTAAACGGTGAATTTACCGTTAAGCCTGCAAGCTCGGGCGGCGGCGGGGGCGGCGGAAGCTCCGCACCGACGTCGTACACCGTAAAGTTTGAAACAAACGGCGGAAGTGCGGTATCGAGCGTTAAGGTTGATAAGAACGAAAAGGTGTCTGAGCCAGCAGTGCCCGAAAAGGACGGATACACGTTCGGCGGATGGTATACGGATAAAGAGTTTAAAACGAAGTATGATTTTTCCGAAAAGGTAACACAAAACTTCACGCTCTATGCTGCATGGACAAAAAATGATACCGAACCCGATACGCCCGTGAACCCCGAATGGAAAAATCCGTTTACCGATGTTGAAAAAGACAAATGGTATTATGAAAACATCAGATATGCGGTTGAAAACGGCTTGTTCGGCGGAGTAACCGAAACAACGTTTGACCCGAACGGACTGCTCACACGTGCAATGCTCGTAACAGTCCTTTGGAGAGCCGAGGGAAAACCGCAGGTAAATTACGCTATGCTCTTTAATGATGTGGACGAAGAAAGCTACTTCGCCGAAGCGGTACGATGGGCGGCGAGCGAGGGAATTGTAAACGGATATTCCGAAACGGAGTTTGCACCCGATCAAAACATCACAAGAGAACAGATTGCGGCTATTATGTTCAGATACGCAAAGTATAAGGGAGTTGCACCGACAGGCGAATGGGCAATCGGTATGGATTATGCCGACCTCGGTGAAATATCCGATTATGCGGCGGAGGCTGTTATGTACTGCAAGCTTAAAGACATTATGCAGGGTAAGGACAATAATAACTTCGCACCGCAGGATAACGCAACCAGAGCTGAAACAGCGGCAATTTTGCAAAGATTTATCGAGGGAAACAAATAAAATGTTTAAGGGTATTCCGCCAAAAGCGGAATACCCTTAATTAATAGGAAAAAGAGTTGATTTTAATCACATATTGTGGTACAATATGTAGGAATGTTATCATAAAGGGGAAAACATATGAAAAAACTAATATCATTTATAGTCACTTTTGCGCTTTTGATTTCGGTAATGGCTGTTCCTGCTTATGCCGAGAATAATGTGCAAACAATTTACGGATATCTGAAAAATATGTCAGAGAATTCATTTGGAAAAGAATATACCATAGAGGTTGACGGCACTAATGAAATAAAGGCTTATGCAGATGATGGAATTGTACTTTCATTGGGAATATATGCTGTTTTCACGGTCAAAACGCTGACGGACGGAGACAGGACTTATAATCGCATAACGGGCTTTGAAATAATCCCTGAATCGGAGGAGGAGGTAGGGTATCTTTGCGGTATATCCTATGATTTGGAAAAAGTATATATTTATACTGATGCGTTGGACGGATTGCTCATAGGCAACAGAGTGAATGTAAACGGCCAAAAAAAGCTTGACAGCGGTGCAGCTTTGTCGGCTATCGGTAATTACAAAGGCGCAGTGTCATATGAAGTCAAAGAAGACTGTATTACAAGCATAACCTTTATACAGGAGGCTAAGCAGTCAATAACCAATCAAAAATATGATGCGGAAAAACAAACGTTTGACGGACTTAACTATCCGATAACGGAAAATACAAAGATATTATATATGCAGGGTGAAGCCAATATGTTTACAGGCTTTAATCCTGAATTTACGTATTATTTTGATGTGATGAGCTATGACAAAGATAAAAATGCACGTCTTATCATCGTAAAGGATATATGTGCACACGGTATGGGATTATATAAGGCAGGTTACGGTTATGAATGTACAATAACCGATAAAAACGGCATCAATAAGCTTTGGGAAGTATCCGACAGAGATGTACTGAGCGGTATTGCTGCCGGCAGTATGATAGAGTTTACATACGACGGAGAAGATATTATACAGTCCGTAACGGCTTTAAATGGTGAACCGTTTTCCGAGTATACATACGATAAAGCGAATAACAAATTCGGTGAATACAGTCTTGATAATGCTTCGCTGTTCGACGTGGAAGTTATTGAGGGCAAAACTATAACAAAATACGAGCCGCTTGTACTCAATGATAAACTACAATATAGCGGTACGATATATACATCAAGCTATGGCGGAAGCATTCTGTGGGTTATGGAAAGCAAAGCGGCAAAAGGTAATCCCATTGTGAATTTTTGGGCGCGGGATCGAAGTTCATACTTAAATGCAGGCGCAACCTATGAAAAGAACGGATATACCGGAAACGGAAGGATTTATCTTGCGGTGTATGCGCAGGGAAAGCTGTGCGGCGTGTATTCATACGCTTTGGCAGATAAAGGCTCGGAACTTGACGAAAATAACGAACTTGGCGATATAATATTCGGACGTATATACTACGGTGAAAATGATACTTCTGATGATTATACGGTAAAAGGATTTGTGTGGTATGATAATCTTGTGCCTATGTATCCGCAAGAGGATGTTCAAATAAAATATTAATACGGAATGTGCTTGGGTAAACTTATACCCAAGCACATTTTTCATGAGAAAAAATGTTTACGAAAGAGTAACTTGTGCCTTAGGTATCAATGCAGTATAATATATGGGAAAGTAAATGTGTTGACGCTATTAGGAGAGAAAAATGAATTTTGACAGAATTGACGAATATTTAAAAAGTGAGCTTAAAAAAGAAAAAACATACGGAATGAGCTGTTGTATTACGCAAGGTTATGAAACCGTGTATAATAAAAGCTTCGGTTTTGCCGATAGGGAAAACGGCAAAAAAATGCAGGGAGATGAGCTGTATAATTTCTATTCAATGACAAAACCGCTCACCTGTACCGCCGCATTGCAACTGTTTGAAAAAGGCTGTTTTCTTCTTACCGACCCATTACATAAGTATATCCCCGAATTTAAGGATATGACTTTTAAAGACGCCGACGGCAGTATAAAAAAGTGTTCAAAAGACATTCTTATCCGTGATTTGTTCACAATGACAGCAGGTTTTGATTATAATCTCGACGGCGAATTTGCAAAATCCGCACGAGAAATAACAAACGGGAAAATGGATACGCTGTCGGTTATAAAAGAGCTTGCCAAGTATCCGTTATCATTTGAAACGGGGGAGCGGTGGCAGTACAGCCTGTGCCACGATGTGCTTGCTGCATTGGTTGAAACGGTGTCGGGCGAAAGGTTTTCCGAGTATTTGCGAAAGAATATTTTTGCTCCGCTCGGAATGAACAACAGCGGATTTAATCCCAAAGATTTTGACGAAAGCAGATTTGCCGTACAGTACAGATATGACGGAGAAAAAACCAATCGGACAATTCTTGATAATGTACACAGACTAGGACCGGAATACGACTCGGGCGGAGCGGGGCTTATCTCGTGCATAGAGGATTACTCAAAATTTGCAATGGCTATGGCAAACGGCGGCGTGGGTGAGAACGGAGCAAAGATTTTAAGCAGACGTACAATCGGGCTTATGAAAATAAACCATCTCACTGAAAAACAATTGCCGACAATGAATTGGCCCGAGCTTATGGGGTGCGGATACGGCTTGGGCGTGAGAACGCTTATAGATCCCGCAGGAGGCGAAACAAATGCGCCCATAGGCGAATTCGGCTGGAGCGGTGCGGCAGGTGCGTATTTGCTGATTGATACGGAAAATAAAATTTCGGTTGTGTATACTCAGCATTTATTAAACGGCTGTGCAAGGGACATACATTTACCGCTTACGAATATTATTTATGCTTGTTTTGATTAAAAAAATATGCTTGGATACTTTTTATCCAAGCACATTTTTTTAATCAGCCTTAAAATGTTTACGAAAGAGTAACTTGTGCCGTAAGTATCGATGCAGTATAATATATGTATAAGATACTGTACGCCGTCGGCGGACAGAAAGTATAAAAAAATATTCAGGGAGGAATACATAATGAAGAAATCAATCAGACTGACCGCACTTGCGGTAAGTGCGGTTATGGCAATGGGTATGCTTGCGGGCTGCGGCGAGAAGCAGGAGGCAAGCGGTGAGATAACCAAGGTTACATACTGGACGGGAGAATCACATGCGGAAGCTGTAGAACGTGAGCTTATCAATCAGTGGAACGAAACGGAAGGCAAAAAGAAAGGTATAGAGATTGAATACACACTCCAGGGCGGAGGAAGTATTACTCAAAATCTTGAATTGGCATTGCAGAGCGGAACAGCGCCGGACTTTTTCGGAAGCGGAGATATGACCTCGTTTGCGGAAAAAGGCTATATACAGCCTTACGATGATGTTATGGGCAGTGATATTGAAAAGCTTAAGAAAAAGTATGAGGGTAAATTAAAGAATACACAGGATATATATAACGGTAAAATTTACCATGTGCCGATGGCTGTTACACCGCAGGGACTTTTGTATAACAAAGATATGTTCAAGGCGGCAGGCATAGTTGACGAAAACGGCGAGGCAAAACCGCCGACAACCATTGCCGAAATGCGTGAGGACGCAAAGAAGCTTACAAATGCGGATAAGAAGCAGTACGGAATAATTTACCCGAAGAAGTGGACGGGCTGGTTTGCATCGGATATATCGAACGCCGCCGCAACGTATGTGGGCGGCAGAGGTGCATATAACCCTGCAACAAATGATTATGATTACAGCGGAGTAAAGCCGTATGCACAGCTTATTCTCGATATGAGAGATGACGGCAGTGTATATCCCGGTGCGGACAGTATAGATAACGACACGGCAAGAGCATTGTTTGCGGAGGGCAATATCGGTATGAAGTACGGATTTTCGTTCGACGTGGGCGTATTGAACGACCAGTTCCCGGCAAAGTGCGACTGGGGCGTTGCAGAGCTTCCTATGGCGGACGCAGAGCATGACTATAAATATAACGTGTGCTACGGACGTTCCTGCTATGTAAATGCTTCTTCAAAGGTGCCGACAGAGAAATTAAAGGCAGTTCTTGAATTCTTCCTTTCAGATGAATACCGCCGCGGATTGTACGAAGGCGGCATTTACTTCCCGGCAGATGCATCGATTATAGAGGGCGCAAAACTCGAAAACCCGAAAAAGGGTTGGGAAGAATTTGCAAAATTAATTCCCGACGCTTCGGAGGTACATTGGGGACCGAACTGCGATATGGCAGGTCTTAAGGGTATGCAGACATTATTCCTTGAAGATGTATGGTCAGGTAAAATGACTATAGACGATGCAATTGCATTGGCAACCGAAAACCAGAGAAAAGGACGTGAAGCATATATAGCAACTCACCCCGATTATGATACAAATCAGTATGCTAATCCCGACTGGACACCTCAGCTTAAAGAAAGAGCAAAGAATAAATAAAAGTCACATCACAAAGGGGAATAATAAATGCAGTTAAGTAAGAAAAAAACAAAGGACGCATTTAAAAGCGGCGGCGGTCTGAAGCAAGAGCTTCGGACCGAAGCCCGCTGGTGTTATCTTATGCTGGCACTGCCGATAATCGGCTTTTGTGTGTTCACGGTATATCCTATTCTTTGGACGTTCCGCTGGTCGTTTTACTCGTACAGCGGAATAAAGTCACAGGCAAGCTTTATAGGCTTAAGGAACTTTAT
>CAKSPN010000042.1 GCA_934481375.1 uncultured Clostridia bacterium | reverse complement strand
CAATAGGACTTGTCGTCACTACGGACGGCTCAATAACCGAGATTGACCGCAAAGACTACATCGACGCCGAAACACGTGTAATAAACGAACTTAAGGCGATAAACAAGCCATTTATCGTTGTATTAAACTCGGTTGACCCAAAATCCGCCGATGCTCAGCGTGTAAAAGCCGAAATCGAAAACACGCACGGCGTGCCTGTCATTGCGGTGAACTGCGAGGAGCTTGAAGCAAACGACATACACGACATTATCGAAAGCGTACTTTTTGAATTTCCGCTCAAGGAAATCAATATTACCGTTCCGGCATGGCTCGAAGCCGTACCGTCCGATCATTGGCTGAAATCCGACATATATTCCGCTGTTATCGATAAAATAAACAATGTTTCAAAAATCCGCGATACCCGCCCGCTTTGCGAAAACCTCGGAGCATATGATTTTATACTTTCCTCCGAAATAAACGGTATCGACCTCGGAGACGGAACCGTTAAAATGACCATAACGTTGCCCGAGGAGCTGTTCTATAAAGTTCTCGGCGAGCAGTCGGGATTTGAGATAGACAGCGAGGAAGGGCTTATCAAGCTGATGTCCGAGCTTGGCAAGATGAAAAAAGAGTACGACAAGGTGGCATTTGCACTGCACGAAGTGCGTGAAAAAGGATACGGGGTTGTCTCCCCGTCAACCGACGAGCTTACGCTTGATGAACCGAAAATCGTTAAGCAGGGCGGCCGCTTCGGAGTCAGGCTCCGTGCAAGCGCTCCGTCAATACATATGATGCGTGCGGACATAGAAACGGTAGTAAGTCCGATAGTGGGAACGGAAAAGCAAAGCGAGGAGCTTGTGCATTATCTTTTAAGCGAATTTGAAACAAATCCGGCTAAGATATGGGAGTCAAATATCTTCGGAAAATCTTTATATGAACTGGTGAACGAAGGTTTACATAACAAGCTTTCACGTATGCCCGATGCGTCACGCAACAAACTTCGTGAAACTCTGCAAAGAATAATAAACGAGGGAAGCGGCGGTCTGATATGCATTATACTTTAATAAAGGCGTTCTCTGCCGCCGCTGTGTGCCTGCTTTTATGTTCATGCGGCAGCGGCAGTGCAAAGATTAAAACTTCCTGTAAAGAGTATGAAACGGACATATCATCGGCACGTATAGAGTTGATACATTTTTCCGGCTTAAAAGACTCCGCTTTTGAGGATTTGATTAACAAAACAATCATACAGGACACCGACGGTGCGGCGGTTTCCTTTGACACCATGGCGTCCGACTCCACGGACAAGATACGTATGGGAAACAAATGCGTGCTTGAAATAAATCAGCTTGTGAAAAACAATTCCGATGATTTTATAAGCGTAATAGAAGAACATTACGTGTACACAGGCGGAGCGCACGGCTCAACGCTGTGGTACCCGAGGAACATCGACACCCTCGGCGGCAAAACAATAAAGCTGTCCGACCTTTTTAAGGACGACAGTTACAAAACCGAGCTTAACAGGCTGATTGACGTAATTCTCGAAGATAAAAAAGACGAATACAGCGACCTTTGGGAGCACCCGTCAATACGCTCCGAGGACAATTTTTACATAGCGGATAACAAGCTTGTGATTTTTTATCAGCCGTATGAATTGTCCTACTATGCACGTGGGTTTGTGGAATTTCCGATAAAGCTTGCCGATATTGAAGGTTATTTGAAAGACGAATACAAACGTCTGATATAGAAAAACACTAAGAGCGCAAATGCGCTCTTAGTATTTTTCTTATATCATTTTTCCGTTTACATACACATCTGTGCAATCCTGCGCCGTTATATTGCACGGTGTTTCGGACAAATCCCTGAACCCGTCAAAAACAACGCCGTCGGCATTTTTGATGCTTATTTCGCCGCCATTTTTCACCGTTACGTTACTAAGCTTTACATTTGTAAGCCGTGAATGTTTAAATCCGTGAAGAATATTATCCTCCCGCGGGCAAAGCATAACATTGTCAAAGCTGATATTATCTATATGGCACTCATTCGGCAGAGGGTTTTCACCGTGCGCAACGCATATTTCAAGCGCGCGCCTTGCACGGATATTAAGATTTGTGAAAAATATATTTTCCGTCGTTGCCGCCGTCTTTGAATTCTCGCTCCAGCGTCCCACAATTCCCACTCCGACTTGATTGGGAGCTTCTATATCCATATTTGAAATCACACAATTTTGTATTTTGCCCGAGCCTACGCCTATGCGCATTCCGCAGTCACGGTGCGAATGTACAACGCAGTTTGTAATTGTGACTCTTTCGCAGATTTTTTTATTTTTCAGTGTTTTGTTATTCGCACGGAGCGTTATTCCGTCATCGCCCACATCTATCACACAGCCGCTGACCGTAACACGTGAACAAGAGTCAATATCTATTCCGTCATTTGTCCATCTCGGGCGGTCGCCGTGTATAGAAAGTCCCCGTGCAATCACATTGTCACAGCCGTGAAAGAACAAATGCCAATACGGACCGTTTACAATATTCACATCGGTAATATGTACATCTTTACATTCGCATATATAAATCATCTGCCCCGGGCGCTCATCGTTAGCCACGTAATCACGCTCCTCCGCATCGGGCCAGCCTCTCTGCATTCTGCTTTCGTTCATCCAGAAATCGCCCTGACCGTCAATCGTGCCGTGACCCTCTATTGTAATATTTTCCTGCTCAACTGCGGTTATAAGATGCGCACCCGTTACATTCTCGCTTCGGAACACCTCGTTCTGCTCACAGAAATCATCGGCATTATAATCCTCACGGCAGTGACTTGCCTTAAGGATGCAATCCGCATCAAGATGAAGTCCGCCGTTGCTTTTAAGGTACAGCGTTCCTATTTTATAAACGCCTCCGGGAACGTATACCATACCTCCCTCATCAATAGCTTTCTGAAATGCGGCGGTATCCAACGTTTTTCCGTCGCCGACAGCGCCGTAATCTTTTACATTCCTCATTTTGAACTCCTTTCCGAGTCTGTTGACACACTGTAATTATTATGCTATAATTATATATAATAATCATAGCAAATACTATAATTATTCAGCTATACATTATTAATATTCTGCTGTTTTTGAGGTGTATTTTATATGAGCGAATATGAAGAAAAAAATACATACAACGAACAATTCCCTTTCAATGCGCTTTATTCAAACAAGCCTAAGCGTATGAACGCACACAAGCACCGCCAAATCGAGCTTATGTTTTTTTATGAAACGGACGGCTGTGAGTACATCTGCAACAACAAGCATATACAGGTGCGCAAAAACGATTTGATTGTTTCAAACCCGGGCGAGGTGCATAAATGCGATGATTTCGGGCACTGCGCCGTATGCTGTATTGTTGCGGAGCCGAAAATGCTTGGGGATTTTGATTATCTTATTTTTGATAATCTTGTACGCAATGACAAAAGAATAATTGATATTTTTGAAAAATTAAGAACCGCTTTCGGCAAGAAAACATTTAATCTGATTTGTGCCGGCTGTATTTATGAGATTTTTTCCGTATTGACGGAAAGCCATTCCGATGATTTTGAAAAAGGCGGTCCGAACTGTCTGTACAAATCCGTAAAGGACTCGCTTGTTTATATAGAAAACAATCTGGCGGATAATCTGCGCACGGATATTTTAGCGGAGGTGTCGCATATGAGTGTGAGCAGATTTCACCATGTATTCAAAGACATAACAGGCACAACTCCCTCGGAATATATTGAAAAAGCACGGATTTCCCGTGCGATGAGCCTGCTTTCCTCCACTGATGCTGAAATCTGCGAGATTGCGTTTAATTGCGGATTTTCCGACCACAGCTACTTTTCGCAAAGATTTAAAAAGTGCACAGGTATAACTCCGGCGGATTACAGGAAATCCGCCTCGGCACTGCGGTTTGAGGAGTAAAAGCAAGTGAACTGCCGTTTGGCAGTTCACAGATATTCTATAATATTAAGTTTTCTCAAAAATGCCGTCATTTCGGACGTGGAGTCAAAGTCAAGCTTGCGCAGTATATGCCATATATGCTGTTTTACGGTATTTTCCGACAATCCTTTTTCCTTTGCTATCTCACGCCTGTTTTTCTTGCAGTACAAAAGCTTTACTATTTCAATCTCAACCGGCGTCAGCTTTGACAGATGATTTATCATATAATTTATACTCGGCTCAAGATCGGTTGTGCTTTTCATATGATGATACACCGCATTCGCTATGGTACGTCCCAGAAACTCGGAGCTTTCGTACACACTGCGGATTGAATTGTAAATCATCTCCGGCGGAGAGTCCTTTAAAACATAATCAACCGCACCCGCAATATACGAATTTACTATGAGGTCATCGGTACGATGTATTGTCAGCATTATGATTTTTGTTTTGGGCAGAGCCGCCATAATTTTCTCGGTTGCATTAACTCCCGAATTATATTCGTCCATTTGAATATCCATAAGAATTATATCCGGCTTATGCTTTTTTGCAAGTTCAATACTTTCCTGCTCGCACGAAGCGGTGCAGACAACCTCCATATCAGGCTGTGAATTGATTTTTTCGCTCAAAAATTCGCATATATCCTGCAAATCATCGCAAACCATTACCCTAATCATAATATCGCTCTCCTCATACAAAGCATATTACAGAATTTCAAACCAAACGGCGCTCTTTCCCTCAAGAACAGCTTTCAGACGTCCGTTTTCAAGACTGAATTCCGTTTCCTTATGCGAATACACTCTGTTTACCGCATAATCTTTCGGAATATATCCTGAAAGGTCGATGCTTGCCTCACACTCTTTATCATCGGTATTCCAAACCGCTATCATCAGCCTGTCCTCCGATAAAAGTCCCAACGACGCAATCTCCTTTTTGTTAATGCGGTGCATACCTGTCGGGTATATCGGACGGCTTTTCGGAATGTATTCCCGTATATCCTTATATATTTCCACGCTCTGCCTGATTAATTCAAAATTCTTTTCGTCGCACAAATCTATTCTTCCCGAAAGATACATAACGCCCATCATTGCCGTTACCATATTAAAGGCTGTTTCTTTTCCGTCGGCACGTTCCTTTATGTACTCCGCAGACGGCACAAAGTCATCATGCTCCCCGAGAACGGTCGGATACGGATATGCCCATATTCCTGCCTTTTCCGGCGGCATAACCGACTCGGAACCCATTAAGATTGACGGATTGTTAATATAAAGCTCCTGGTCGGACGTGCTTTGCAGCGTAAATCTTCTCAGCGTTTTATTATCGCACCTTAAAGCACCGCTTCCGCAATTCTCGATTACAAGTCCGGAGAATTTTTCATACAGACTGTCTATAAAATCATAAAACGCATCAGTGTTTTCAATTAATCCCTCCGCAGGCGAATTGCCGTCATAAGTATTTGTACAGCCTATTCCCGTTGACTGGTTATAGTCGTTCTTTATAAACCTGTACCCCATATCGTAAAATTCTCTTACTCGTTCGGTAAGATAATCGCAAACATTCTTGTTTTTGAAGTTATAAAAATGCATTGCACCGCCCGCCGCACGGTCGTAACGGCGTATGACGGCGTCTTTATCGTTTCTGAACAATTCCGCCGTTTCGGAGCAGGCGTCAAACTCAAACCATACTCCCGGGATTAATCCCTTTTCTTTCATTCTGTCCGCCAAATCCTTAAAAGTCACTTCGGAGAAATACTCCTCCCTTGGAACCCAGTCGCCTTTGCCGCAGCCGTTTTTGTTTTCCTCCCAGCCGCCGTCAATACAGAAATATTCACAGCCTGCCTCTGCCGCCTTGTCTATAAGCGGAATTATGTATTCGGGTTTCTGCGATCCCCATATGCAGTCCATATAATCGTTAAACACAAGCGGTATGAACGGCTTTACCGTACTGTCGGCACGCTTGAATTCGTTTACGGTTTTTACAGCCTCCTCAAATCCGCCGCACACCGTTCCGTAAAAGGCACGCTCCGCTCTGTAGCTTTCGCCCGGCTTTAAATCGTAATGCCAGCCGCCCAAGCCTTCGTCGCACGAGGTTGCCTCAACAGCAAGGCTCGGACTTGCATATCCGCCAAATCCCGTAAGCTTTATCTGCCAGCTGTGCGAGCCTTCCGTTTCCATAAAGAACGCATTGTTATCCGTTTTGTTTTCAATTATAACAAGCGGATAGAAATTTCCTGTACACCAACTGCCTAAAGAGCTTATTCTGTAGGATTCACGTTCCCAGCTGTGCGTTGTCGCAGGGCACAAGCCAAGGTCGGACGGCGTATATGCTCTCCACTGTCCCTCGCACTGCCATTTGCTGTGGCATATGTGAATTACAATATCCTTGTTGTACCATACGTCCTCATCGGAATGAGCTATATTTTCAACAAGCGCCGATGAAAATCTCGTAAGCTTTATGCCTTCGTTACCCGTATTTTTTATTGTGTTTGTCTGAACAACCGCTCCCGATATGTTTTCAAGCTCTGCCGTTACTTCAAGATTTTTTGCTTTGCTTTCATATCTTAACGTAAGCTTATTTCCCTCTTGTATGCAGTCGGCAAGAGAAAAGCCTTTATCGTCCAAGAGCATAAGCGAATTGCCGTCAACATTCACCTCAAAATTCGGGCGATCCTCCCCTGTTGTTTTATTCGCCGTTTTGCCATTGTCAATATCAAATTTACCGTTATCGTAAACTACAACGCCGACATTACCCAAGCTGTACTTTTTCATATACCTTTTCCAATATCCTTTCCGCTATTTTCTTCATTCCGTAATCGCTCGGGTGCATTGAAACACCCTCATGCTCAAACTGTCCTATAGCCATAGTTTTTTCGTCACGTTCAAGGTCGCTTATTTTACAATATGTATATCCGTTTTCGTCTATTACCTCTTTGAAAATCTTGTCAAGCACCTCTATCTGCCAGAAATTATCCGTAACTATTACCTTTGCTTTTGGATTTGACACAAAGAATTTAATCATTTGGTCATAATACGGCTTGCAGTTTATTTCCTTATTCTTGTCACGGTTGATATTTTCGCCTATGCGTATAATTACAACATCGGCACAAAAATCACGTGCGGGTATATAAAATTCCTCAAGCGATTTATTACCTTCAAAATACCGCCTTTCCCATTCCGCAGCCTGTGCCACGCAATAGTCCGTCGGACCGTATTTTTCCTCAATACCTTTCATTGTCTGATGAACGAAATCGTTTTCTTCACACGACGCCGCCATTCCCCAGTCGCCGTACCAGCCTATCTGCGGTGCGGACGCATGGCGTGTGATTGAATTTCCCACAAACAGCACCTTAAGGCGGCTGTTTTCTTTTCTCACTATTTTTACAAACTTTGTTTCCTCAAGCTGTCCTTTTGATGAAACACTGTTCTTTTTTGCATGTTCAGATTCTATCATAATTTTACCTCCGTTTTTACTGCAAATACGATTATATATCATTAAAGACTTAAAGTCAATAATGATTTTTTCTACTTATCAATAAGGTGTTGCATGAAGCAACACCTTATTGATTTATTACTTATACATAACTCCGTACAGTCCTATTTCCGTACCTGACGCGTTCTTTATTGTTACAGTATGTTCCGTATTTTCAAGTCCGCCTGCCAAAAGTACGGGGTTGCCCGAAAGCTTTTTATTTGCGTATTCAGTTCCGTCTATACTGTAGTCTATAACAGGCGTTCCCGACATAAGTCCGTATGTAAACAGATTTATCTCCGTACCCGTAACTTTAAAGCTGAAAGTATCGCCCAAATTGCCGCTGCATAACGCATATCTGTAACTGCTCCAGTATTTATCGCTCTTAATTTCCCAGCCGCTGTTTGAGGGTAATATCATATCCTTAAATTCGAGCATATTGTGCGGTATTCTCGCCGTATATGCATTTTCGGGAACGGTGTATGTTGCAAGCGCACTTGTGAGGTCTGCCGATTTGCGTTCTCCGTCAAGGAAGTTCTGCACCGTTTCGGCATATATCGCATATCCTTTATCAAGCGGATGTACGGCATCTTTTACGTATTCGTCCCACTGCGTATCAATATCTATGCTGTCGGCAAGAACCTTTCCCATATTTACAGATGAGATACCGTAATATTCGGCAATGTTTTCATGATACTGCACCATAGGATAATTCATAACGTTATTATCTCTACAATATTTTGCCGTAGTATTATCTATATCATACAGGATAACAATATCCGTTTCGGGAAGCGCTGTGCGCAGGTCGTATATTATAGTTTCCATCTGAGCCTGTGCCTCCTCCTGCGTTGCCTGTGCGTAAACATCGTTTATCGAGAACATCACAAACACTAAATCAGGATTATATGCCGTTACATCTCTTTGCAGTCTGTACATACCGAGCTTACTTCCCGTACCGCCCATTGCCGAATTTACAAGCTTTATGTCCGCAGTAGGATACTCTGTTGTGAACCATTTTCCAATCTTTGCGCGCCATGAGGTTTCATTCTGACTTGAGGCGCCGTAGCCGTCCGTAACCGAGCCGCCAAAGAACACTATGTTTGCCTTATTTTCTTGGCTGAGCTTTTTAAACACGTTTGTCACGGGAGTTCTGTAATTGATATATTTTGATCTCTCACCGTTCACCTCGGGAATAACGGGAATCATATTGCTCATATTTTCCCAAGTGAAGATTTTTACGTATGCGGTGTTTGCAGGTACGGGCAGACTTCTCTCAAACTCAATACCCTCCGACGGAACGCTCACATTTTCAGACTTAACGCTCACCAGAGCATTATCTGCGTCATATGCCGCATAGAACACCTTGCAGTCACCCGAGCCGGGGCCGAATTTAAAACTGCAGTCTACCGCCGTTCTGCCCAGCTCCGCATTTATTTCTATTCCCTCGCTGATTGCGGAAATGTTATTTATCGAAAGCGTAAGACTCTTTCCGCCGCAGTTTAAATAGATTTTGCAATCCGTCAAATCGCCTTTGTACGGGAAAGTTACCGAATAATCGCCGTTTTGGTCTGTTGCAAACTCGTTTACAAACTTAATGTTTGACGGCTGAATATCAGATGACAAATCGCAGTTTGCCATCAAAAGCGTAACGTATTTATCCGCATAAGCCGAGCCTGCCGCTCCGCTTACGGTAATCTTTTTTTCCGCCTCCGAAAAATCGGCGCTGTCCGCATACGCCGATATTGCAAAAAGCATCACGGACGCAAGCGTAATTAATAATGTTCTTATGATTTTTTTCATTTTTTACCTCCTGCTACCTGTAGCTTACGCTGTAGGATTTATCAACAAACAGCTCCGCATTTTCGCCTATGGCTGTATTTTCGCCGATTACGGCGCTTACACTTTCCGTACCATAGTTAAGGTACACCGTATTCCCTGCCATATGCTTTGAAGTTGAGAACGTATAATGTATGTTTCCGTTCTCATCAGCCGTAAGCTGTTCTATCTGCAATATATCCAAGGGATCGGGAGCGCCGTCAAGCGTACCGCTCATTATAAGCAGAAGTGCGTCACGCTTTGCATAATCCTCTCCCAATGAAGCGTTTACCGTAACCGCTTCTTTGCCTGTAATGTTGGCTGTATTTGTACGGCGTCCTCCGTCCGACGATACGGCTTTAACTGTATATTCGCCCATATCGTCAATCGGGATTGAATACGAATATCTTCCGTCCGTTAAGTTATCGAACTGATTGAAGTTAAACAATTCACCGTTATACATCACCTTAACGGTCACTCTGTCCGAACCGTCATACACTATACCGCTTATGTTAAGCCTACTGCCGTCATATACTGTGTCGAGCGACAGCGCTGCCGGCGTAAGCTTTGCATACTTCCATACCGCAGTTTCAACCGAAAGACCTTCGCCGAAACAAAGCTCGCCGGCTTTTTTGCCGTTATTGTCCGTTACCGACATAGCAAAGCGTATCTGCTTTGTATTTGCACCGCAGTTGAACGGATACAGTTCGGAGTACGGAATAAATACCTTGTAAACCGTCTTTCCGTTTCGGCGTGAAATATCAGCCAATGCGTTTGTAAGCACACTTCCGCTGTCATGCCAGTTTTCGGGTGCGGCTTCGTTTTTATCCGCCGCAAAAATCTTGTATATTACCGTTTCGCCGTTCACTTTTCCTACGGAAAATTCACTTCTGTCCTTTGCCTTTAAACTGCCTGCGCAGTCTATTGCAAAACGTATGCTGTCATAATCCGTTATTTCTTCGGGAGATACTGCGTCAGCACAATATGCATTGTCCGTCACATTGACAAGCAGATACATTCCGTCATCATCAAACGATATTGCATAATCGGCGTCACAGGTTTGTGCGTTTTCCGAAAACCATTTTGACTCTGCATTGTATATGATTTCATCGCCGTTTTCAAACGTATCTTTATTGAACAGAGCGCCTCTTAAAAAACTTCCCGTCATAGCCTTATAATCGTCCGTATATTCGCCGAATTCGTTACGGCAGGTATAATACGGCGCAACATATGCGGAATTTAACGCCGTATCCTTGCTTTGCGAAAGCTTTGCCAATTCTTCGGCGTCCGCATTTTTTATACAGTACATCTTATTTGCCTTAAAGTCATAAGTGTTTACCGCATTTCCCTCAAAATCAAGAATTGCAGCGTTCTCCCCGATACAG
>CAKSPN010000041.1 GCA_934481375.1 uncultured Clostridia bacterium | reverse complement strand
GTATTCCGGCACACGTTACCTCCCACATACCGTTTTTCAGAGAAAATTCCCTCAACAGCCTTGAAGAAAGCTTTTCATAGCCTTCGTCCCTGCCCATATTGAAAATCCGCACATCATAGATCCCGAGTTTTTTCAAAAGCGTTTCACAGCCCGAACCCGTAAAGTGAACATAATGCGAGATTGAATTGTCGCCTGCAAAAAAGCAATATTCCTGCGGTTCTCTCGGGCGGAACAGAATAATGTTTCCGGCTCCCGCCTCCGTTTCTTCGCCGTCAAGCTTTATATGGCACACACCGCGCTCGACATACACTATATGATAATCCACACGCCCGTTTATTCTGCTGCTTCCGAGATCGGATTTTGACAGATACTGTATACCGCAGCTGTTAAGCAAAAGATACTCGTTTGAAGTCCGCTCCGACGAATACACCGCAATCACCCCTTTTCGTAATTATAATATATATCTGCTCCTCCGTCAATATTTTCAGCAGAAAAGTGCTAATTTACAGCAGAAAAATGTATATACTCTTTTATACCTCACTGCTATAATGGTCTTATACCCAAAGAGGAGCTTGGAAAGGGCAGTAAAATAACGCTCCTGCCGTGCGACACGGAATATGACCTGTACTGGAGAATGGCAATAGAAGTGCTTGAAACAATAAAGGCGAACAATGACAAAGGCGAGGACACAATAATGATTGTGCCTTACGGTCCTCTCGGTCCGTACAGCAGACTTGTGTATCTGGTGAACAAATACCGCATAAGCCTTAAGCGCTGTACTTTTATCAATATGGACGAATATCTTACCGATGACAAGCAGTACATAGACAAGAGCGATCCGCTCTCATTCAGAGGCGGAATGGACAGAATATTCTATAATCTCATTGATGATGAGCTTAATGTTCTGCCCGAAAACAGACATTTCCCCGAGCCGGGCAACGAAGGCAAGGTACTTGAACTTATCGAAAAAGCGGGAAAGCTCGACATGGCATGGGGCGGAGTAGGCATAAACGGACATTTTGCGTTCAACGAGCCGCCGGAGCCGGGCGAGGTCGTAACACCCGATGAATTCCGTGCACGTCCCACAAGAGTTCTGCCGATTTCGAGAGAAACGAAAACGATTAACTGCTATATGAACTGCGGCGGCGATCTTAACGGAATACCGAAATACTGCATAACAGTCGGAATGAAAGAGGTTATGATGGCAAAGAAAATACGTATGTGTATGCCCCGTGACTGGAACGCCGGCGCTTTAAGAAAAATACTTCACGGCGAGGAAACGGCGGCTGTTCCGTGTTCGCTGTTCAGGGTACACCCCGACGCCGCACTGTATGCGGCAGGCGACGCACTCGTTTCGCCCGTACCCGAAATAAGAGTTTACAACAAGTAATATGAAAGTTATAAAAAACGGAAACGTCGTCTGTAACGGCGGTGTTTACAAAAAGCTTATAATAATCCGTGACGGTATGATAGCCGATGTATGCGACCGTGCGGAAATCCCGAAAGACGCCGAAGTATTTGACGCAGGCGGTCATACGGTGGTTCCGTCATTTGTCGACATTCATCTCCACGGCGGCGGCGGATATGATTTTCTCGACTGCACCGAAGATGCGTTTTCAAATATTTTCAAAACGCATCTTGCGCACGGCACGCCGAGAATATGCCCCACGCTCGTTTCCTGTCATGAGGAAAAAATGCTTGAGTTTTTCAAAATCGCACGCAAATACAAAGAAAACGAGCGTTTTTTGGGACTGCACCTTGAAGGACCGTTTCTTTCAAAAGAAATGTGCGGTGCGCAAAATCTTGACGCAATAACCGAGCCGACAAAAGAATTTTGCGACAAAATTCTTTTGCATGGCGGCGATATTATATCGCGCATAACCTGTGCGCCCGAGCTTAATGGCACGGAATATCTTGCAAAGGAATTTTCAAAGCGTAAAATAGGCTTATCCATCGGTCATTCCTCGGCATACGCTCCCGAGGTTGAGAATGCGTTTTCAATCGGGTTTAACCAGGTGACGCACCTGTTCTGTGCCACAACATCGAGGGTAAAGCGCGGGAGCAAGGTTTACGGCGGTATTGCCGAATGTTCCCTTTTAAATGATGATTGCTATGTTGAGCTTATAGGCGACGGACACCACATAAGCCGTGAGTTTTTTGAAATCGTAATGAAGCTTAAAGGCTGTGAGAAAATATGCGTTGTATCGGACGCAATGCGCGGTTCGGGCGAAAGCGGTATAACCGAAAGCTTTCTCGGTGAGAAACTCCCCGAGAACAGAGTCATAATCGAGGACGGCGTTGCAAAACTGCCCGACAGGTCAAGCTTTGCCGGCAGTGTTACGTCGGGCGATATGATGTACCGTGCGCTTACGGACGATTACGGAATAGACAGCTACAGCGTTTCCGTTATGATGAGCTATGCGCCGTCAAAACTTTTGGGGCTGACGGACAGCGGAAAAATAGAAAAGGATTTCAGAGCGGATTTGACTGTGCTTGACGAAAACAAAAAAAACTCGGCAGTATTTTTAAAAGGCGAGAAAATATATTAACCATAAAAGGGGAACAGGCGGCATTGCCGCCTGTTCCCCTTTGGGTTAGGGTAGAAAGAATTTCGCAAAGGTAAACCCTTGCCGAAGTTTTTTGTAGGGGACGATGCCTTTCATCATCCCGAAATCCCTACTTAAGCGCTTCCGACGGGTTTAAGCAGGTTCCGTCCTTGTACATCTCAAAATGCAGATGCGGCTCTTTCACGCTCTCTGCCGTGCTTTTTCCTATCGTACCTATCACGTCGCCTTTTTTAACGGCGTTTCCCTCTTTTACTTCTCCTGCGCTGTCAAGCTGCATATACTTTGTTGTATACCCGTCACTATGCGTAATGGTTACACAGCAACCCATAGCGTTGTACGTTATCTCGCTCACCGTTCCGTCTGCGGCGGCACACACACTGCCGCCCTCGTTTACGGCAATATCTACGCCGTTGTGAGTGCGCCAATCGTCAAGGGCGTCGTTATAAACGGGCTTGTCCGAATACTGCGCCAGTATCTCGCCCGACACGGGCATAACAAAGCTTAATACCTCCTCAGCCGATGCCGTTACCGATGCTTCAAGATCGGGATTGTCAACCGCAAAATCCTCAGCCTCAACAATATTTGACGCAGGCACCTCCGGTTCGGGCGTCTGCACCGGTCTTTCGGGTACGGAGGAAATTGGTATCTTTGTCGGCTGTGCAGTCGGCACGGGTGTGCTTTTATCCGCATTTTCCACAGCCGTAGATGTGTTCACCGCTTGCTTTTTCTGCGTGAAATATCCTGCGGCGCCTATAGCCAGTACACAGCAGCACACTGCTATGTAAAAGCCCGGCAGCTTTGCTTTTTTGTTTTGCTCTTTGTTCATACTTAAAGTACCTCCTCGTTATGCGCCTCCGATATACATCGGATAGCGTCTTTCACTTATATTTTTACCGAATTTTTTCAAGTTATACCTTTTAATACAAAAGCCGCTACATATTTTCTTAAAAAAATATTTCAATATGTATTCCCAAAACGATTTTTTTATAGTATAATAGTATATGGAGGATATGATTATGCGAATAGAACGTCTTAACGGCAACAGGGTACGGGTTACCGTAACAGCCGCCGACCTTATGGGTCTTAACATAAATATAGAACAGCTTCGTCCTAACTCGAAGGAGCTGCACGCTTTTCTGTTCAACATAATGGAAACAATCAAAGAAGAAACCGATTTTAATCCGTACAACGGTCAGGTAGTTGTGGAGGCTATGCCGTCAAGCGACGGAATAAGCATTATTGTGAGCAAAATCCACGAGGGTGCGGTTAAAACCCCGATTAAGGCAAAGGGGCGGATAAAATCCGTCACGCCGCATATTAAAAAGAGTCCGCCGGGGATTTTCTTCTTTGAGGAAATGGACGATTTGTGCGGTGCACTGGTACGGCTCGAGGAGAGCGTGCTTTTAAAAAGCAAGCTTTACAAATCGGATAAGGGTTACTTCTTTATTCTGCCGAACGCCGCAAGATTTTCCAATGCGTGCGGAGTGCTTGCCGAATTTTCGCAAAGGCAGATACGGCGCACGCTCCAGGAAAAATTCATATGCGAACACTATACACCGATAGCAAACGCCGAAAGTCTTGTGACTATGGCGGACGGGATAAAAAAACTTTATAAAGATACATAATTTCCCTTGCAAAAAAATAATATATATAGTATAATAAAATAGTTATCAATCAGCAAAGGAGAAAAATAAATGGAATTTTTTGAAATAACAGCGTATGCGGACGGCGAAACATCAACGTCAACGCAGGCACAGGGTACTCAGACGCAGGCAAACAATCCGGCAAATATGATAGTTTCGTTTCTGCCTATCATTCTGATTTTTGTTATATTCTACTTTATAGCAATAAGACCGCAGAGAAAGAAAGAAAAAGAAACAAGAGCCATGATAGACGCTCTCAAAGTCGGCGACAAGGTTGTAACCATCGGCGGTATCTGCGGAAAGATTTCAAAAATCAAGGATAACTATGTAATCCTCGAAACGGGAAACGTCGGAACACCCGATGAAAAGTCCTTCGTTAAAATGGAAAGAAACAGCATAAAATCCGTTGAAACCAAGCAGACAAACTAAGTTCTTAAAAAAGAAAATCTCTCATACACATTAGTATGAGGGATTTTTTATATGTCCGCAGTTAATCCTGCGGACGGAAAGGCTGTGATTTTATGAAGCTTCGTTCTATACTTTCGGGATTTCTTGTCACGGCGGTGATAACCGTCTTAACGCTTATACTGCTGTCCGTACTGATGTTTTTCACAAATATCGGCGACTCTGCCGGGAACATATGTATGTACGCCGGCACAGCGGCGGCTGTTGCCGCGGGAGCGTTTTCGGCGGCGAGAACGTGCGGCGGAAAAATGCTCTTTAACTCTCTGTCGGTAAGCGTTCTTTTTATACTATCGCTTGTGGTGCTGTCGCTGATACTGAACAGGAAAGTGACGTTTAACACACACTTTTTCGCAATAGCCGCAGGGAGCATTTTTTCCGGGTTTATGGGCGCTGTTGCCGCAAACAGATGAATAAATTCAAAAAAATAAGGCAATAATAATATTACCTCACAAAACACATTTACACAAAACAAGCCGTGGCAAAACCGCTTTCATTTTGCCGCGGCTTGTTTTCTTTTGCTTTTCTTTTTAAACGACAGCTTACAGCTGGGATATACTTTTCCCGATTCCACCTCAAAGCACTCTTTTATTTCATCGAGAGTATCAAGGCTGTAATCCTCCATTATCCGCATAAGCACCCTTGCGCAGGCGTATGCGTCATCATATGCATGGTGATGCGAAAAAGTTATCCCCAGTGCGTCGCACAGGCAGTTGAGCTTATGCTTGGGAAGCTCAGGATACGCCATCTGCGAAAGGCGCACGGTGCAGAGATAGTCGAACGGCGGATACTCTATGTTAAAATAATCAAGCACCGCACACAAAACTCCCACATCAAACATTGCATTGTGCGCAACAACAATCTTGTTTTCAAGATATGGCTTAACCTCGTCCCAGTATTGGTCAAATGTCGGCTTGTCCCAAACCATTTCGGGCGTGATACCGTGTATTTTTATATTATAATCATTAAACTCAAACGGAACGGGTTTTATATATATTTCCTTGCGTTCGGAAATTTTACCGTTTTCAACAACGCATATCCCCATACTGCACATACTTGTGTATTTTGAAGTCGCCGTTTCAAAGTCGATAGCGACAAAGTCCATAAATAGTCCTCCAATCCGCCGCATTAGCGCATACATTATATCGCATTTTGCGAAAAAAGTCAAATTTGACAAAATGCATTTTTTATTTTATAATTTAATCAGAAAAGAGGTAGATAATATGCTTATAGGAATAATCGGAGCAATGGACATCGAAGTGCGTGCCCTTTGCAACCTTATGGAGGAAGCCGAAATAGAAAAAATCAGTTCGGTTGAATTTTATCACGGCAAAATAGAGGGCGTTGACACCGTGGTGGCTGTTGCCGGTGTGGGAAAGGTGAACGCCGCAGTCTGCGCACAGACTATGATTTTAAAATATTCGCCCGACTGCGTAATAAATACGGGCGTTGCAGGAGGCTTGGCGCCGGAGCTTAGCATAGGCGATATAGCGGTCGCAAACAAAGTTGCCGAGCACGATATGGACACAACGCCCCTCGGCGATGCACCGGGATTTATAACGGGGCTTGACACGGTTTATATGGACTGTGACGCCAACCTCGTAAACCTTATGTGCAAGGCGATAGAAAAGGAAACGGGAAAAAGCGCCGTATGCGGAACTATAGCGTCGGGCGATCAGTTTATTGCCTCCGACGAACAGCGCAAACGCATTATAAAGGATTTTGATGCGGTTGCGGCGGAAATGGAGGGTGCGGCAATAGGTCACGTCTGCACCATGAACGGAGTTAAATTCGGCGTTCTGCGCTCAATCTCGGACGGAGCAAACAGCGGCAGTGTCGTTGATTTTCCGACTTTTGCAAAATCTGCGGCGGACACAGCCGTAAAAATAATACGGGCAATGCTCCGTGATATAAAGGAGAATTATGATGAATAGAATAAAAAGCTTTTGTGTTGATCATACAAAATTAAGCGAGGGAATATATCTCTCACGCAAAGACGGCGACTGCAACACATACGATTTGCGTTTCTGCAAGCCTAACAGCGGCACTGTCCTTGACAATGTGACAATGCACACGATAGAACATATGATAGCGACTTTTACAAGAAATTCAAAATATGCGGACAGCATAGTTTATTTCGGACCGATGGGCTGTCAGACGGGGTTTTATCTGCTTGTGCGTGACTGCGTTTCCGAAAAGGAAGTGCTTGAACTGGTTAAGGACGCTCTTAAGAAAACTATCGAACATGAGGGCGAGGTTTTCGGTGCGAGCGAGGTTGAGTGCGGAAATTATAAGACGCTGCATCTTCCCTCGGCACAGAAAGCGTGTATGGAGTACCTTGATAAAATTAAGGATATAGAACATATAAAAAATTATGATGAGGTAAACGGAAAGCAATAATTATGCCACTATTTCCGAAACCGCACGGCGTTTCGGGTTGCTCCTGCCGAAACCGCAAAGGGTACTGCTTTGCAGTACCCTTTTTGGTTTATTTCTTTTTAAGCACAATTTTAATAAAATTCAAATATTTTCCGCCGCCGGCTTCCATTGCTTTTCTGTCGCCCACGGCATATTCGTTCTCCTGTTTGAGCCAGTCCGCCCAAACCTCCTCCTTGCTTTCCATTTCCGAAACGCTCACAGCCTCGGCGTTTTTGCACGCACCGACAATTTTGCTCCAATAATTCACATCGTGCATATAGTCAAGCTGTTCGGGCGTCCATGAGAGCAACAGCTCCTTTGGCAGATTATCATGGCAATCCTTTTTCATTCCGGGAATTGCAATATACACATATCCGCCGCTTTTGACGAACGGCAAAAGCTTATCGTCAAGATAATTTACGTCACGCCCGAAATAGTTGTACGAATCGGTGCTTACAACCGCATCGAAAAATTCTTTTTCAAACGGAAGGTCCGTTGCGTCCACTTTCACGGGAATAATCTGCTTTTCGTCAAGTCCTGCTTCGTCAAAAAACTTTCTGTTTTCTTCGGGATCGCTCCACAAATCCGCCGCATACACCGTAAAGCCGTATTCCTTTGCAAGGAATACGCTCGTAAGTCCCTGTCCGCTGCCGAGATCGCATACAACGGCATTATCGGGGATTTTGCAGTCTGAGAGCAATTCCTCCTCCAGCTTAACGGGATTGGGACCCATAATTTTTGCCTGTAAGTTTGGTGTGTTGTATTTTTCACTTTTTATATACTTCATTTTAAATTCTCCTGTCTTTATTGATTTTTGCAATATTTTTAAATTTTCTTTTCTTTGCCGATAAGTATTCATCGGTATTTTCAAAATAAGCGTTTTCCACTTTCAGCTTTTGGTACGACAAAAGCCGTTCACGTGAGAGAGTGCCGTCTGTAACGGCATTTAAAACAGCACAGCCCGGCTCGCTCGTGTGCGTGCAGTCCGAAAAACGGCACATAGCCGAAAGCTCCTCTATATCGGAAAATGATTTGCCGATACCGTCCTCCGAGTTCCACATTCCAAGCGCCCTCATTCCTGGCGTGTCTATGACCATTCCGCCGTTTTTCAGCAGAAACAATTCACGCCTTGTTGTGGTGTGTCTGCCCTTATCATCATTGCGGAGTCCGTTCGTTTCAAGCCTGTTTTCACCCAAAAGAGCGTTTATAAGCGTCGATTTCCCCACTCCCGACGAGCCTGTAAGCGCAGCGGTTTTCCCGAAACCGATATATGGCAAAAGCTTTTTGATGCTGTCCTCCTCTTTAGCTGACGTTGTGATAATATCCGTACCGAAAGCAATTTCCTCAACCTTGTTTTTAAACTCCGTCAAATCGGTGCACAAATCCGATTTTGTCAAAACAATCACAGGCACCGCACCGCTTTCCCATACGGCGGAAAGATACCGCTCCAGACGCCTTACGTTAAAATCGTTATTGAGCGACATACAGATAAACACCGTATCAATATTTGCGGCAACAATCTGCTCCGTGTTGTCCCCTCCTGCCGCCTTGCGCACAAACACGCTCTTTCTCGGCAGAACAGCGTGTATAACGGCGTGGTTTTCGCCGCCGCCGCAATCCGCCGAGACAAAATCGCCGACCGACGGGAAATCAACCGCCCTTTCCGCATTATAGCGGAACTTCCCCGATACCTCGGCAAGCTGTACGCCGTTTTCGCTTATCATAAAATACAATCCCTTTTCCTGTGACAGTATTCTCCCTATTTTATATTCCCCGTTTGGAATTTCGTACTGCCCGTGCAGTCCGTATGCACTCATATCCGTTTTGCTCATATTATCCTCCCCTAAAAACTAACTTACATTAGTTAGTTTTATTATAATATCATATTTTGCATTTATCAATATGTTTCGAAAAAAAAACAGCGGTATAACCGCTGTTTTTCAAAAATTAATTTTTCTTTACCGCTCTGAGTTCAATGTACCCACGCTCACCTCTCGGCTCAAGCTGAATATTCGGATTTGATTTATCCCAAACGTACCCGATAACAGACGGGTCATAGCTGTTTGCGGCATTTTGCAGGGTAACTATAGCGTCGCAGTAATCCTCCTCTTTAAACGGCTCGCCCTGAAACATAAGATATTCCGCCTCGGGAAGTGAAATGACATCGAAACCGTCGGGGATTACACCGTCAAAATCCAAACCAACTTCAACTCCTTGCACATACTTTGATGTACCGCTCTTTTTCATACTCTCGGGAAGCCACATACACACAGGCTCGCCGCACAGAGAGTCCATACTCAAAAGAGTACCCCAGACTTCACAGCCAACCTCCTCACAGTAAGCAAAATACTCCTCCGCTTTAACGCCACGTTTGATTATTGCCTTTCGTGCGGGCTTGTGAATAGACCGAATAAAAATATTATTTGTGTTTTTCATAAAATTTCGCTCCTTTTTAAGTTCTCTGAATTTTACACCGTAAGGAACGAAAAGAGTAATCGGAACGGGATTTTTTGCGTAATCGCTCGGACACATTCCGAACTCACGGCAAAACGCACGTGTAAATCCATCAGCGCTTTCAAAGCCAAGCTCAAATGCAATATCTATGATTTTACCGTCCTCGCCTTTCAGCTTAAGCGCCGCCCTTGCCAATCTCAGCCGCCTGATGTAGCACGGAGGCGTAATTCCCGTAAATTTCTGAAACAATCTATAGGAATACCATGGGGAAAACAAAGCCGCCCGGGACAGCTCCGCCAAAGTAATTTTCCCGTCTAAATTTGTTTCGATATAATCCTGCATACGCTGAACCGCCAAAATCTGTTCTTTCATATTCTTATCTCCTTACATCTGCAGGATTATTATACAATTGATTTAAAAAACGTTCTCGACTTTTTTTGCCTTATTCTATTTTCTGCGGTTATAGAAAAACATCGCAATACCTGCGCCGCATATGAGGATATATCCTATAACGCTCAGCATATCGGGAATTTGACCGAACAGAAAATACCCGAACACAGCCGCAAATAGCACCTGAGTATAATCATAAACCGATATTTCCTTTGCCGGTGCGCAGACGTAAGCTTTGGTTATTCCGAACTGACCTATACATGCGCCCAATCCGGCACATACAAGAAACAGAAAGCTTTTGAGCGTAAGCGAGGAAAATTCGAAAATCGTAAACGGCAGGCAAACAAGGCACGAAAACGCCGAGAAAAAGAAAATTATAACAAAGCTGTTTTCACCTCTTTTGCCGAGGTAACGCACAAACGTGTAAGCAACGCCTGCGCCGAGTCCGCCCAATGCGCCCATCGCCGCCGGGAAAACATCGTATCCGCCCATTGACGGCTTGATTATGAAAACACTGCCCAGAAACGCCGTTAAAACGCCTATTATCTGCACAAGCGTCGGCTTTTCTTTAAGAATGAAAATCGAAAATATCACTGCAAAAAACGGCGAAAGCTTATTTAACATATTTGCGTCCGCAAGCACAAGATGATCTATTGCGTAAAAATTGCAGAGTATGCCTATCGTGCCGAATATCGAGCGCCCCAAAAGAGCCGGTATGCTTTCCTTTTTGGGGATAAAGCTTATATGGTTTTTAAGCATTATTACCGACACGAAAATCACCGCCGCCAAATTTCGGAAAAACGCTTTCTGATAAGACGGCAAATCCCCTGCCAGATGCACAAACACCGACATCATGGAAAATCCGAATGCGGCAATAATAACGTAAAATATGCC
>CAKSPN010000040.1 GCA_934481375.1 uncultured Clostridia bacterium | reverse complement strand
ATACTTCGTATCGGGACTTGCCGCAGGTGCGGTAAAAGGTTAAGTTATAGACGGCGATCCCCTCTGCCGTTTATATAAAAGAAATCTTATAAACTTATTGTCGGCGGACATTTTCGGCACAGAACGAACAAACCGCACCGCTCGGAGTATTTATAAATTGCGCAAAAATCGGACTGCCAAACCAATCAAATCGGGGCGAGAGCCTCAAAACATTTTGAGCAGTAACTGCATTGCAGTTACTGCAAACGAAACCCTAATTACTTAATTATATATTAAAAGGAGGACTAATCAAAATGAAAGTAAAAGGAATTGCTAAATTATTGTCAGCGGTAATGGCAATGACATGCATTTCGTTCCCTGCTGTTTCGCACGCAGAGGATACAACAGAAACAACGGCTGTAGCAAAAAATGTTTTCTCAAGATTTTGGGGCGGTGAAGACTCAACCAACGGAATGGGAAATTTTGCATACGGTGCAGGATACTCAAACCAGTGGGGTGATTATGAGGCGTATACAACTTCGTCATATAATCCCGACACGGCGGCATATATCATAAACTTAAACGATAACACATTAACGGGCGATCAGCTCACAGAGGTTGCTGCCGATGCGGACGATTTCGCAAAAGGAAAGACAATAAACGCAAGACAGGATTCATCAAAAGGCTTTATTGAAAAAGCAACGGGCTGGGGCTATGCAGGCTTTAAGGCTGTGTATAACAGCACACTTGACATCAACAGAGGTGCAATCCTTGACCTTACGGATTATATGGACAACGGAAGTATCGCATTTGTTGTAAATGCTGACGGACAGGACGTAAGCGAGGCTTACCTCACAATCGGATTTTTCAAGAACTTGTACGATATGGGATTTAACGGAAACGGATCATATGCGTATCAGACAGCCTTCAATGAAACGGCAATTAATGCTCTTGAGGCAGATGATGTAAGCTGGTACGGCGGCAGAGGTCAGCTTGACTATTTCCATATAAATCTCAGCGGTGTGCCGCTTTCAAAGTATTATGACAACGAAAAGGGCGGCGACCAGGTTATAGCAGTACCGCTTTCGGAATTTGCAAACAATGCCGAATTTAAGAGAATGGCGGGAAAGCTCGACCAAAAGCTTTCAACGGCGGAACATACGGAGAACTTTAACCCGGCTCTTGTAAAGGCAATAGGTATAGCACGTACCGACAGCGGCGAGGGCAAAACGTTCAGCATACAGGTTAAAGAGGCGAAAATTGTTGCCCCGAAAAAGGTTACAAACTTTGTTGCTGACAAGACAGCAGACGGAGTACAGCTTGTATGGGAACCGACAACCGATACGGACGTTACATATAAAGTGTTAAAGACCGTAAACGGTACAACTACGGAAATCGTTCCCGAGTCGGAGGGCGAATATCTTGATACGGACGTTGACCTTACGGAGGACGGTCCCGAGATAAGATATGCAATAGCGGCTGTTGCTACAAAGTACGGCGTTGTTACAAAGAGCGATGAAATAGTTATAAACGAAAAGGTTGCAACAACGGCTGTAGCAAAAAATGTTTTCTCAAGATTTTGGGGCGGTCCGACTTCAGCCAACGGAATGGGAAATTACGCATATGCTTCGGGTTATTCAGACCGGTGGGGCAATTATGACGCAGGAAAAACTTCGTCATACGATCCCAATACGGCGGCATACATTATAAACTTAAACGATAACACATTAACGGGCGATCAGCTCACAACTGTTGCTGAAAGTGCGGACGATTTTGCAAAAGGAAAAACAATAAACGCAAGACAGGCTTCATCAAACGGCTTTATCGAAAAGGCAACAGGCTGGGGTTATGCAGGATTTAGTGCAGAATACAACAGCACGCTTGACATCAACAGAGGCGCAATCCTCGACCTTACGGATTATATGGATAACGGAAGCGTTGCATTTGTTGTAAACGCTGACGGACAGGACGTAAGCGAGGCGTATCTTACAATCGGATTTTTCAAGAACTTGTACGATATGGGATTTAACGGAAACGGATCATATGCGTATCAGACAGCCTTCAATGAAACGGCAATTAATGCTCTTGAGGCAGATAATGTAAGCTGGTACGGAGGCAAAGGTCAGCTTGACTATTTCCATATGAATCTCAGCGGCGTACCGCTTTCAAAATACTATGACAGCGCAAAGGGCGGCGATCAGGTTATAACCGTACCGCTTTCTGAATTTGTAAACAATGCCGAATTCAGAAGAATGGCAGGAAAGCTCAACCAAAAGCTTTCAACGGCAGAGCATACGGAAACCTTTAACCCGGCGCTTATAAAGACAGTGGGTATAGCACGTACCGACAGCGGCAATGGCAAAACGTTCAGCATACAGGTTAAGGAAGCTAAGCTTGTCGCTCCCAAAACTCCGAGAAACTTTGCGGCTGTAAAAGTTTCAAACGGCGTACAGCTTACATGGAAAAATACAACCGATACGGACGTTACATATAAAATAGTAAAAACAGTTGACGGAAACACAACGTATATCAATGCGGAAAGCGGATATATAGATACAGACGTAGATCTTGACAATACGGACGTTGAAGTAAGATATGCAATTGCGGCAGTCGATACAAAGTACGGCGCAACGGTAAAGACAGACGAGATTATCTTTAACGAACAGGTTAAGACAAATCCGTTCAAGGAAAGACTTATCAGCCCGTATTGGGGAGACGATAATTCGGTTACGTTTAATTACGGCGTGGGTCTCTCAAATGAATACGGTGATTACAGCAATGCAATAAAAGACGTTACAAACAAAACCATTGTGGTTTTCCTTAACGACAATACCCTTTCGGACAGCGATCTTTTCACATCAACAGACTTTGCAAGCGGAAAGAAACTTAATCCGAGAGAAGCATCGAAATCATTCGGACTTATCGAAAAAGAAACAGGCTGGGGATATGCAGGTATAAGCATCAGAAATACAGCCGGAACAAACACCGCACATAACGGTGCTGTAATAGACGCAAGAAATTATGCTGACGGAAGCATATCGTTTACGCTTGACGCAACGGGACAGAACCTTGACGGAGCATACCTTACATTAGGCTATTACAAGAACTTATATGAGGGCGAGTTCTGGAGAAATGATATATGGGGCGGTACTTTTGATAATGCAACAGCATTTGACGCAGACGTTGCAAGCGCCTTTGACAAAATCAATACAGACTGGGTAAAGGGCGACGGAAACTACAAAACATTAAGACTTGTCGGCGTACCGCTTTCAAAGTATTATGACAGCGCAAAGGGCGGATACCAGACAATAACAATTCCGTTCTCGGAATTTATTAAAAATTCAACCTTCAATAAGGCTGCCGGTAAGATTGGTAACGGCGATAACCAGCTTTCAAGCGCAGATTGGAATAATTCGCTTAACCTTGCACTTCTTAAGAGCGCAGGTATAGCACGTATGGATGCGAAAAACAATGCGACATTCACCGCTACGCTTAAGGATATATCGATTGTTGCTCCCAAAGCTGTAAAGACGTTTACGGCTGAAAAGTCGGGCGACGGCGTACAGCTTAACTGGAAAGAAACAACCGACGAAAACGTAAAATACGAAATAGTCAAGAAAGTAAACAGACAGGCAGAAATAATCACTCCGACAGAGAGCGGAAAATATTTCGACCAAGACGTAAATCTTGACGACACAACAACTGAAGTAAGATATGCAATCCGTGTAACCGATACCGTATACGGCGCGCAGGTTACAACAAACGATATTGTATTCAATGAAATAGAGAACACAACAGGCGTAAAGGAAACTGTTTACGCATCGTCAAATAGCGCCGATATGGCAGGTTTCGGATATGCTGTAGGCTATGCAAGCCAGTACGGCGATTACGAAAAGACAGGCGCAACTGAAGCAAACGGCGAGGTCAGCATCGTATTAAACGACAATAACTTTACGGACGATCAGCTCTACAAGAGAGGCGATAAAGAATTTGCAACAGGTACTTTGACAAATCCGATGGACGATACTTCAACAGGAGTAATCGAAAAAGCAACAGGCTGGGGATATTCGGGACGAAGACTCATCTACAGTGAGGCAAACGGCACGCACCCGGCAGGCGTAATGGACGCAAGAGCATATGCGGACAATGCACAAGTTATCTTCAATGTTGACGCAACGGGACAGAACCTTGACGGAGCATACCTCACAATAGGCGCTTTCTCAAATCTCGGAAACCTTGCGTTCTGGACAGATGAATACGGCAGACTTTCGCTCGAAACAAACCTTGACAAGAAAGATGAGCTTACAGCCGCAAATGCAAACTGGAAAACGAACACGGGAAATTACAAAGAATTAGACTTCTACGGCGTACCTCTTAAGGATTACTATGACAGCGAAAAGGGCGGCTATCAGACGATAATTGTTCCGCTTTCGAAATTTGCCGAAAATTCGTCGTTCAATAAATTTGCCGTAAAGGTCGGCTCGGGTCAGCTTTCAACGGTAAATCACCAGAACACATTGAACCCGGCACTTATAAAGACTCTGGGTATCGCACGTACAGACTCCAAGAGCAATACAAGCTTTACCGCAAAGATAAAGGATATTGCAATTGCAGCACCGGCAGAGGTTACAAAGCTTACTGCACAGGCAAGTGCGGAAAACGTTAAGCTTACATGGCTTATTTCTTCCGATACTGATATATCGGGTTATGAAATCTTCAGAAACGGCAAAAAGATAGCAACAACAACCGATACCGCATATGTTGACAACACAGACCTTGCAAGCGGAGAGTACACATACGAGGTCAGAACGGTTTCATCGGCATTCGAGGGATTGTATTCGGCAAAGGCATCGGCTAAGGCAACCGTACCCGTTAAGAACTCAATCGCATTCACCGACGGCGACGGCGCTGAATTGAAGTATGTGAAAGCGGGAACGGTAAACGTTAAGCTTATGTCGGTAACGGCAGATACACAGGGATATGCGGCAGTATTCGGCAATGACGGTGCGCTTAAGTCGGTTAAGACGGTTGCACTCGGCGCAGAAGAAAAGACAATAACCTTTGAAAACGTTCTTGCAACGGATAAGGTTAAGGCATTTATCTGGAACAAGGATATGGTTCCCGTAACAGCCGTAAAGGCAATCGGCGAAAAGACAACAAACGTGCTTATTATAGGCGATGAGCTTTCGGCACAGGCGTCGGATTACGTTGACGAAATCGCAAACGGCGCAGGCAAGAGCATTACGGTAACAAACGCATACATCGCAGGCGGAAGAATGGCTGACCATTACAAAGCCGTAACAGAGGGCAGCAAGGTTTATACAAAAGCCGTAAACGGCACAGTTTCGGGCGGTACATTCACATTAAGCGATATACTTGCTTCCGCAAGCTGGGATTACGTTATCCTTCAGGATAAGTCGGTATACGCAGATATGGAAGTCTATTATGCAGACGGCGAGGGCGATTATATGACTCAGCTTCCGGTGATTAAAAAGGCAATCACCGATGCGGCTACCGACGCGGCATTGTTTGCCGGCGAGGGCTGGGGCTATACTCCGGACTACCTCAACAATGAAAACGCATCAGATGCCGACAAGGCATATTATGAGAAAATAGGCTCATTTGGGGAGGCAACAGGCTCTAGTGCGGCAATGGCAGTATATTACATAAACGAAGAACTTGGCGCACAGATAAATGTCGGTGACGCTATGATGGAATACACTGCGGACGGCTCGGCAGTAATCGGCAGCACAGGCTGCGACCTTAACGAAACAGGTAAATTCTTTGCCTCGGCAATGATTTACCACATACTTACAAACACAGCGGTAACGGACGCATTTGTTCCGTCGGGAGTAACCGACTCGGCAAATATTTTAACGCTGGTAAACGGTAAATAACACTCAGGCAATAAGCGCATCGGGAAAAATCCCGATGCGCCGGTTGCCGCCATATATGGATATAGATGAATTTATATCAGATGTAGGAGGACTATCACCATATGAAAAGAAACATTATTGTGCTGTTGATATTGTCAATGCTGGCAGTACAGTTTCCGGCAATAGCATCGGCGGCAAATGAGGACGCACGTGAAGCGCTCAATATGTCTATGCAAACACATACGGAAACAGATGAAGTTGTTTATGAAAATAACAGGCTGACGACAAAAGGCGGCCGTGCTTTCCAGGCAGGCAGTCAGTGTCTGTGGAGCGATATAAGCTATTCATCTATAGCTGACGGCAATGATTGGGTAGGCGTACGTATGCGCCTTACAAATGATGAATACAAGGATTTCTCGCAAATTGAAGATAACTCAAAGATTGTTTACAAGGTAAAACTGGGCGCCGCCGCAGATACAAATAATCTTTATTTTACCGTGAGTTCAAAGAACGGAGCGGTTGCGGCAGTGAGCGCAGACGCATATATAAATGCGGATAAAAATGAAAACGGTACTCCGGACGTAAAGGAAAGCCTGACATTAATTCAGATCCCCATGTCCGAGTTTAATGAAAATATTGTTTCGGGCGTAAGCTTTGACGCCTCGGAATTTAACGGAATAGGTATGGTAAGAAAGCACGACCCCTCGGGTACTGATCCTGCCGACACGGGCACGGCAGTACAGAGAAGAATATTCTTTGCCAAGATGAGCGTTGTAAGCATACCTGCACCGGCAGACTTTGCATCGGAGGTAAAGAGCGGAATAAAGCTTTCGTTCACGAAACCCTCGATTGCGACAATAGATAAGTATGAGCTTGTAAAGAGCGACGGCGCTTCGGAGCAGACGCTCACACTTACAGATGATGACTTTATATTAGCTTCGGGTAAATACGAATACACCGACGCCAATGTTGAGGTTGACACGGAATATACATATAAATTAAGAATGCACGAGAGCGAATACGATATGTATTCGCCGTACAGCACGGTAACGGGCGAAAAGACAGACGAGGACGACAGCACGGAAATCCCGTCCGACAATCAGGATACGGCAGTATTTAATTTTCAGTCACGTGGATTTACATGGGTAGCAAATCCGCCGTCGGTTGTATTTACAAGGGGCGGTACAAAAGAGTACATAAACCAGAACATTCCGTCATTGGGCATAGGCTCGGGCGTTACCAAGTTTGACCTTAACCCGAATATATTCAAAGAAAAAGACAGCTATGACCCGGAACAGGGTCACCCGTACAATCCTTACAGAGGATATATGGCGGGCGGTTACTATATATATGAGAAGAAAGGTGCCGATACGGAGGACAAGAGCGGTAAAAACATCAACCAGTATGCGGATACGGGTTACGCAACCTTCTATATGTATATAGACGAGGCTGTTCCGCTTGAAAATCTGTACTTTGCGGTCGGCGATTCAAACCCTGACGGCAGACACGATTCTTCGGTAAACTTTATAGGCGTGCCTGTTACGGACTATATCACCGAGGCAGACAGAGGACACGGAATGTACGTTTCAATTCCTCTTAAGGATTTCACGCTTTCAAATCCGCATATGTTCCAGTCAATCTGGAACGATACGTGGGCAAACCTTGACAGCGATGTTCCGCAGGAAATAAACTGGAAACGTTTTTACTACATGGGCTTTATCCGCCGTGTATATGACGGAAACAACGGCTCAGGCGATGTTAAGCTTGAAACTCCGGAATACAACAGCGGATATGTTTACACGGGCGAGTATTATGTAACGAACGTAAATCCCGTAAAGAACTTCCGTGTTTACGATGTAAAATCGGATAAGGTAGTATTAAAATGGGATCATACATCATCGGCGGTAGAGCAGTATAACATTTACAGAACGGACGGCGACGGTCAGAGAGAACTTCTCGGCAGTACAACCGTTAATCAGTACTCCGACAATAACGGCGGAAACGCTTTCCCCGTCGGCGTGAACTTCAAATATGAAATTGAGGCGGTAGACAAATACGGCGCAAAATCACCTGTTGCAAGTGATGAAACGCTTATCCGCTCCATAGACCACCCGAGAAAATTCAAGGCGGAGTCACTCAAATCCGCAACCTCGGCGCTTGAAATAAACATCTCCTGGAGCGCACCGCTCTTCGGTGATTTGGAGGAATACGTACTCTACAGAAACGGCGAGGTTTACCAAAGATTTGACCCGTCCGTAACATCATTTAAGGATACGGACCTTGTTGAACACAGCGATTACGAATACACAATGACGGCGGTTTCGTCGGACGGCTCGGCGTCAATCCCGACCAACCCCGTAACAGTAACCGCATCGGCTCTCGGCAAACCCGAGAACCTCACGTATCGGATTATGAACTCAAATCAGGCGGAAATGAGCTATAACGCTCCCGAATTTGCCGAAAAATACTACATTTACGTAAACGGCGAAAAAGTGGGCGAAACGAGCGAGATAACATATACTGTAACCGATATTCCCTACGATACGGCGATAATTCTCGGCGTGCGTGCGGTAAATGCGGCAGGCTCGGTTTCAAATGAGGTGCAGACGGCGCAGTTCGTTATAAAAAATCCCGAAATGCAGAGCGCACTGACGATTTTTGACGATAGAATGAACGAAAATTATCAGAAAGAAACATCGGGCGGCGCATCAATAACGGAAACAAACGAAAAAGCAATACTCGGCAATAAATCGCTTTGCCTTGACTTCTCACCGAGAAAAAATTCACCGCTTGCGGCAATGTTCACGTCAAAATCGATAAACCTTGAAGAGTATCGTAACAACGGCGGCAGACTCGGCTTCTGGCTGTATGCCGACAAGGATACCGACCTCGGAAAAATTCAGGTAGGCGTAGGCTCGACAACAAAGATAGTAAGCACCACAGTGCCTTTGAGAGCGCTTGTAAATTTGGGCGATTACGCACAGGCACAGGGCAAGTGGACATATGTTGAAATTCCGCTTACGGATATTCCCGATAACGGAACGGGTAATTCAAACGGCAAAACGCAGACCGTTCCGATGGATTATGCCGATATTAAGAACATAGTTGTGCTTTGCGACACATCAAGAGACGCACAGGGCCCCAAGGTTTATCTCGATCAGGTAACGATAGATACGGGATATTCGTGGAATGTTGAAAGAATAGAGGACGGCTCGGGCAACACAATGCCCATATCGGCAGGCGCCGATAAGATAAAGGTTAAATTCTCAAAGGATATGCTCCCCGAAACGCTTACAACGGAGGGCGTTAAGCTGAGATATGAAAAAGACGGCGAAACAAAGTACGTAAATTATTACGGTACATATGAGAACAAAGTGTTTACGCTTAATCTTCTCGAACCGCTTGCACAGGATATGAGATATACGCTTTCGATAAACGGAGCGAGAACAACCGATAAAAAGAGCTCGTCATACGAGGAGGCGGTGTTCACAAATTCGGATACCCCGGCATCGATAACATATACTGTTCCGGGCATTACTCCCGAAATAGAAACCTCGGTAAACGGCTCTGCCGTGACCGTAACGGTTAAAATGCCGAAAGAAGCAAAGGACGCCGTAAAAGGATATTCCTATAAGCTTTCTTATAACAGCACATACCTCACCCCCAACGGTGCAAACGCTGTAACAAACACTCCGTCGGGCGCACAGGTAAGCAAGGAAACAAATTCAATCACCGTTTCGGGCGACAAAGAGGGAAGCATACTTTCCGATACGCTTATGCAGGTTGAATTTGCGGTTAAGCTGAGCGGATCGACAAAGGTATCGGTTTCGGGTTCGGCAAACGTGTATAACATTGCCGCACAGGCTGAAGCACGTGCCGCAATCACAGCGGAAAAGACCTTCTCCGTAACGAAGAAATCGGGTACCGCTCCCGAAAGCGGCGTTACGGGCGGAAACGGCGGCGGAGGCGGCACAGACAAATCAAGCCGTGACGAAAAGACGACAACCCCCGGCGGTTCGCCCGATGTGACCGATTTTGACAAACCGCAGAACAGCGTATCATTTACGGATATTGACGAAGTACCGTGGGCAAAAGAAGCAATAAAAACTCTTGCGGAAAAAGGCTTCATAAGCGGTTATGATGACGGCGCTTTCAAGCCGAACAACACAATAACGCGTGAAGAATTTGCAAAAATGCTTATAGAAGTGTTTGAGCTTACCGAAGAAAACTATGACGCACCGTCATTTAAGGATTTCAATGCGGACGCATGGTATGCGAAGTACGTAACCATAGCGGTGCATAACGGATACGTAAACGGCGTATCGGACGATATGTTCGGCACGGGACAGATGATAACACGCCAGGATATGTGCGCAATGCTGTATCGTGCGATTATGTCCGAAAGACTCGACCTTTCATATCAGTATGACGCAGTAATATTTGATGATGAAATAAGCGATTATGCGGCAGAAGCAGTTTCTGAACTGCAGAAGTACGGTATCGTGGACGGTATAGGCAACAACCTGTTCGATCCGCACGGCAACGTAACACGTGCCATGGCGGCAAAGGTACTGTATATCGTATATTCATTAATGTAAAATAGGTGCAGAAAGGAAAAGACACAATGAACAGATTATTAAAAAACGGAGCGGCTGTATTGCTGACGCTTGCAATGCTCATTTGTCAGAGCACTGTTTTTGCGGCTGACGGCACCGAGGCGGAAACCCCCGCAGTAAGCAGTGTGTCGGAGGCGATAGAGGGTTATCTCAAAGGTTTCGGCATATTCTACGAGGGCGAAGCCATTGACGACACTGTTGTAACGAGAGCCGAGGCGGCGGACAAATTTGTCCGTGCCGCAGGCTTTGACTACGGTATGATCGGAGGGGAGACTGCCTCCTTCTCCGATGTAGCGGTCGGAACAAGCGCATGGAAAGCGTCCGAGGCGGCGCTTATCCTGGGCGTGGCAACTATGAATGACGAGAGAATGTTCTACCC
>CAKSPN010000039.1 GCA_934481375.1 uncultured Clostridia bacterium | reverse complement strand
ATGTCAACAATCCACGCTTACACAGGCGACCAGATGATTCTTGACGGTCCGCACAGAAAGGGCGACCTCAGAAGAGCAAGAGCAGGTGCTGCAAACATCGTTCCTAACTCAACAGGTGCTGCAAAGGCTATCGGTCTTGTTATCCCTGAGCTGAACGGCAAATTAATCGGTTCCGCACAGAGAGTTCCTGTTCCGACAGGTTCAACAACTATCCTTACAGCTGTTGTAAAGGGCGCTGACGTTACTGTTGAAGGTATCAACGCTGCTATGAAGGCTGCTGCTTCGGAATCATTCGGTTACAATGAGGACGCTATCGTTTCTTCAGACGTTATCGGTATGAGATACGGTTCATTGTTCGACGCTACTCAGACAATGGTTTCAAAGATTGCAGACGATTTATATGAAGTACAGGTTGTTTCATGGTATGATAACGAAAACTCATACACATCACAGATGGTTAGAACAATCAAATACTTTGCAGAATTAGCATAAGTAAAACTTCAAAGAAGGAGGTTTGATTTTTTCAAACCTCCTTTTTTAAACTTATTAAGGAGATTATCTATGATTAAACTTATCGCCGCCGACCTTGACGGAACGCTTTTAACCACCGACAAAAAACTTCCGCCCGATTTCGGATATGTCCTGAACGAACTCAATAGGCGCGGGGTTATGTTTGTTGCGGCAAGCGGACGTCAGTATGAAACACTGCGCAGTCAGTTTGAACAATTTCAAAAAGATATGACGATAATCGCCGAGAACGGCTCGTCCGTTTTCTGCGGAGGCGAAAATATCATATGCGAGCCGATAGATGACAGCAAAACAAAAAAAGTTCTTGATAAAGTAATCACGCTCGATAACGTGTTCCCCATTATGTGCGGTTTTGAGTCGGCATACGGCGAGGCACGCAACAAGGACGTCATTTCAGACATAACAATGTTTTATAAAAAATACAAGACCGTTGACAGCCTGTATGATATGCTCCATGCCGACCGTTTCCTGAAATTTGCCCTGTTTGCGCCCGAGGGCGCTGAAAAACGCTGTCTGCCCGAAATGCAGAAGGATTTCGGTGACGAATACGGAGTTATTCTTTCCGGCACAAAATGGGTTGATATTATGAAGAAGGACGTTTCAAAAGGCAGTGCAATTGATAAAATAAGGCATATTTACGGAATAAAAAAAGAGGAATGTGCCGCTTTCGGGGATTATATGAACGATTTTGAAATGATGAGCCGCTGCGGTGAAACATACGCTATGGCAAACGCATACCTCGAATTGAAAAGAGTGTGCAAATACGAATGTAAATCCAATGACGAATACGGAGTCACGGAAAAGATAAAGGAAATGTTTGATATTAAATAATCGGAGGGGTAAAATGCTTGACTTATTGTTTAAAAGCATTATCGATCAGGATAATGCCGCTATTATTGTCTGCGATATGAATTCGACTATCGTTTATATGAATCCGTCCGCCGTAAACCGCTATCACAGGGACTTGACCGGGCAAAGCCTTAAGGACTGCCACAATGCAAAGTCAAATGAAATGATTGAAAAAGTTCTTGCGTGGTTTGGGCAAAGCAAAGACAATAATATTATATTCACATATTATAATGAAAAAGAAAACAAGGACGTTTATATGGTTGCGCTTCGTGATAATGAGAAAAACCTCATCGGCTATTACGAAAAGCACGAGTACCGAAACAGGGAATCCGCACAGCCGTATATGGCATTAAATTTATAAAATAAAGACTGCCGAAAATTCGGCAGTCTGCATTTTTTATCTTTCAAAAACAACGCTTGCGACAGAGTTTGGCATAAGCTCGATATACCACCATTTCCCGTCATAAAAATATTGTGCCTGGATTTTATCTTTATTTTCATTCACAAGCTGAAGAACCTTTGAGCCGTCCGTATTAACGGCAAACACTCCCCTTAATGCTTTTAAATCTTTCGGATATTCCGAAAGGCAGACATCGTCGCAGTTTTCCGTTTTAATCGGATATATTTTTGCGCCACGTTTAATAAATGTCGAAAAATGCTTGAACGCACGGTATTGTCCGCTGTAGGTAAGTTCGTTTGTCTGCGAGTTAAGCGTTGCAAGTCCGCCGCAATAGAATGGTCCTATATTCGGTCCGCCGCACTCATCAAGGAGCAAATTCCAACCCGTAAACGTATCGCACCCTGCCGACAGTGCTGCCGACATTGCGATAGACCACTTACACCAATCCGTACCGTAATTATCTAAAAGGCGTGGACCGCCCTCGGTGAAGTTCCAGCGGATTTGCGGATATTCTTTTCTGATATTGTCTATCATTCCGGCATAACCCTCATAATAATGAAACGCAATTGCGTCGCAATCGTTTATAAGTTTCGGCGAATGGCGCAGCTGTTCAAGCACCCTCGCCCACCCGATAAAGCAATGGTCATATAGCCATATTTCGGTATCCATACCGTTTTCACGAAGCTTTGAACGAAGCGTGCTTACAAATTCGCTTTCCGTATCCGGATGCCATATGCACGCAACAGACCTGCCTGCCTGCTGTGCCTCCGGCTCGTTTTGCGGAGTGACGGCATAAATCGGAATGCCCTCCGCCTTATAGGCATTAAGGAATTTTATAAAATATTCGGCATAGCAGTCTATGTATTCATTACGCATATAACCCAGATACATTGTACCGCTTGTTTTCATCCACCCCGGCGGACTCCACGGCGATGCAAAAATCTTTATATCGGGATTATGGCGCATTACCTCCTTTACCATCGGAACGATAAAATCCATATCCTGTCCCAAAGAAAAGCTTTCGAGAGCAACATCGTCCCTTTTGTCGCAATAGGAGTAAACGTTTGTGGAATAGTCGCATGAGCCGATTGAAATTCTGCCGACGGACAGTCCCAGTCCGTTTTTGCCGTAAATATCGTCAAGGAATTTCTCCCGCAATTCCTCAGGAATTATCGACAGTTCATAGCACGAACTCCCCGTAAGAGCCACTCCAAAGCCGCCGAAGCTTTCGTTTGACGGAGTATCGGAGGAAACAACATTACAGCCAAAGTCCATTTTTTGATTATTACAGAAAAGTTCTTTTTTTCTGAAAAAGTTCTTTTCGTCAGTCGTGTAAATTATCGGTTTCATAATTTATCAATCCTTTCGTGTTTATGAGTTCATTATATAGCACCGCATTAATTTGCACAATATAAAATCAAAGCGTATTTTTGGATTTTTACGGCAAATAGTGCTTGACATACCCTGCCGTCCGTAATATAATCAAATCAGGTGATATATAAAATGAACAGTTATACTGCGGCGGAGATTGAATATTCAAAAATAGAAGTTTTAAAGCAAATATGGCCGGCAAACGATAAATTCTCATACGAAGCAAACAGCCGCCCGTTTTGGGGAATTTGTTATGTTTTAAGCGGAAAAATAATATATTGCGCCAAAAGCGGCACATTTTCGGCAAGTGCAGGCAATGCGGTAATACTTAAAAAAGGTGCGTATTACCGTGCCGAGTTCCCATCGGAAACGCATTGTATTCTTGTGAATTTTTCATCAAGCGGCGACTTTGCGGAGGACGAAAAAGAGGATATAATCATAATCGACGCAAATGCGGATATAAAAAATGACTTTGCAGATATTTTTGATTACAGTATGTTCGAAAGCAGAAAATGTATGGTGAAATCAGCTTTCTACAGGATTTTGGATAAAATCAGCGCCAACGAAAAAGGAACTGCGCTTTCTGCGAAAATTAAACAGATTGTAAATGCCGACATTGATTTTACGCTTTCCGAAACCGACATAGCAAAGCAATGTGCGGTAAGCATATCAACGGCACAGCGAAGTTTCCTCAAGGCATACGGAAAAACAATCTCGGCATACAAATCGGAACTGCGCATTGCAAGAGCAAAAAGCCTGCTGCTTTTAGGGTTATATTCTGTCGAGCAAATATCGGATATGCTTAATTTTTGCGACTGCGCATACTTCAGCCGTTGTTTTAAGCGTGCGGTCGGAATGCCGCCGAAACAATTTGTAAAGCAATCGCACGCCATGTAAGGACAAAAGAGGAGAAAGAAAAATGAAATCATCGCAACAAAAGCTTAAAATGATGTATCTGGCAAAAATACTGATGGAACAAACCGACGAGGAGCATACCATCACCGTGCCCGAAATGATTGCCGAGCTTTCAAAGCTCGGTATTTCCGCCGAACGGAAAAGCATTTACGACGATCTCGAATATCTGCAATTATTCGGGTTTGACATATGCTCAAATAAAACACGAACGACCAATTATTATATTGCAAGCCGTGATTTTGAACTTCCCGAGCTTAAATTGTTGGTCAGCGTTCAGTCGTCAAAATTTATTACCAGCAAAAAGAGTATGACGCTTATTTCCAAAATCGAAAAACTCACCAGTCGGAAAAATGCAAAAAAGCTTCACAGGCAAGTGTTTATAACCAACCGTGTAAAAACGTTCAATGAGCAGATTTACTATAATGTCGATAAAATTTACGACGCCATTGCGGCAAACAAGCAGATTACCTTTAAGTATTTCAGCCTTAATGTGGACAAGAAAAAGATGTATCGCAAAGACGGCAATTTATACACGGAATCGCCCGTGGCGCTTACCTGGGACGATGAAAACTATTATCTTATTACATACAAGAAAAAATATGATAATTACATACACTACCGTGTTGACAAAATGGAAATGATAGAACTTACCGAAAAAGACAGGGTGCTTTCGGACAAGCCGTTTGATTTATCAAGCTATTCAAAAACCATGTTCCAGATGTTCAGCGGAGAGGAAACAGATGTTTCCATCGAGCTTGACAATGACCTCGTCGGTGCGGTATTTGACAGGTTCGGCACAGACATTCCGATAGTAAAAAAAGATGAAAACCGATTTATCTGCCATGTTAAAGTCGCCGTAAGTCCGCACTTTTTATCGTGGATTATGAGCTTCGGCAAAAAAGCAAAAATCCTCTCCCCCGACTGCGTTGCGGAGGAAATGCACCGTTTAGCCAAAGAAATAACCGAAATTTACGAAACCCCAAACAAGGAGCCGCATTAAGACTGTAGACAAACCGTTTGAGGTTTGTCTGCTTTGTTTGTTGGGAGTTTGAGGCGCTAACCTCAAGTTTAAATCATTTCTGACGACAGGTGCGTCAGAACCGGCTAAAATCAGAAGTTTCAGATTTTGACACTTCAAAATCCAATCAACGGAACTTCTGATTTTTTCATACAGTAGTTTTGAAAAAAGTGATATATCACTTTTTTCGCCTGTCGACAATATTGGTCGACAGGCTCGGAGCCGCATTAAATGCGGCTCCTTGTCGCGCTTATGCAATAAATTCAATGTCTTTTTTCTTGTTAATGATATATTCAATATCGGTATCGTCCAAAACTTTCGGACGGTATTTGCTTGTTAAAACATCATTCATTTTATCTATATTGGCTTTGTTCTTAAGCGCTTCAATATTGCTTGCGAACATACCTGCGATAATCCGTTTCGATTTATATTCGTATCGTTCCTTTTCCAGATCCTGAAGATAATAGCCGAGCCTTTGCATCTGAATTGCGTTCAGCCTGTGGTTATTATCTCTTATGTAATGTCTGACATCAAGAATTTTCATATCCGCAATCTGCTCGTTGCTTATCATATTGGCAATAAAACGGTCTATCTGCGACATCACCTGAATTGCTTGTGTGAAAAACTCGCAAATATCAAAATCCTCATCTTCCAAATTTGTTGTCTTTGTCGGATTTCCGAACTTTTTTATCTCCGGCATAATATAATCATCTCCCTCTCCCAAATTGCAAACTCTCCAATTATAATTTTTAATATTATTCGGAACACATCTTAAAAAATTATCGGCGGCAACTCCCGTTTTAAAGGTGTATGCCTTTTCCTTTGCGGTTACCGCCGCAGGGCGTCCTCTGAAATCTTTGCCTACGAAAAAATTGTTATCGGTTAATACATAGCACATTTTAGTTACCTCCGTTCTCTTTATAATTTTATTTTATCGGAACAGGTGTCCGTAAAAAAGGACAGTTATTCTAATCTCATCGACAAACATACAATCTTATGTTATAATACATTTATGGAATAGGCAAATAGCGGAGGTTTAAATATGACTTATACATATAAATACAACTCAAAGCTTGGAGATATAACGCTTGCAAGCAACGGAGAAGCTTTAACGGGATTGTGGTTTGACGGACAGAAGTATTTCGGGGATACTCTGCCGAGTGAATACCGTGAAAAAACTCTGCCGATTTTTGAGGAAACGGCAAAGTGGCTTGATATATATTTTTCGGGCAAAAATCCCGATTTCACACCGGCATTGTCTTTTAACACTTCACCTTTCCGTCTATCGGTATGGGAAATACTGCTGACAATTCCGTACGGAAAAACTATGACTTACGGCGAAATTGCAGATAAAATCGCCCGCCAAAGCGAACTCAAAAAAATGTCCGCCCAGGCGGTCGGAGGCGCTGTCGGGCACAACCCGATTTCAATCATCGTCCCCTGTCACAGAGTAGTCGGCACAAACGGAAGCTTAACGGGATATGCCAGCGGAATTGAGAGAAAAGTCAAATTATTAAAGCTTGAACAAACCGATATGAACGGCTTATTTATTCCGAAGAAAGGTACTGCGCTGTAACGGAAATATTCATAATCCGTTATTTTACCTCATAGAATGTACAAAAAAGGTGGAGGTAAAATAATGAAAGATTATATCGAGCAGCGTGCCGCCGAACTTGCACAGTACATAATCGATAATAACGCCACAGTCAGAAGCGCCGCCAAAGTATTTAACGTTTCCAAATCAACCGTACATAAAGACGTTCATGAGCGGCTCAAGAAAATCAATCCCGCTCTTTACCGTGAAGTACAGAAAGTTTTGGAAGTGAACAAGGCGGAGCGGCATATTCGGGGCGGACTTGCTACAAGAGAAAAGTACAAGTCAAAATCAACGATTATATAATTTTATGAATTTACATATGAAATAAAGGGAACCGTAAAATAACTTTACAGTTCCCTTTTCAGATACTGCTCTCAGAGCCGTTTTCTCAAATCGGAGGGCGTAATATTAAAATGCTTTTTAAACGTCTGGCAAAAATGGCTTACGCTCGAATATCCGATTGTTTCCGCAACAGACGTAAAATCCATTTCCGTGTTTTTTATAATTTTATATGCAGTGTTCATACGCAGATTGTATATGAACTTCTGAGGGGTAATATTAAAATATTTTTTCATAAGCCGCAAAAGCTGTGCATGGCTGTATCCCGAAAGGCAAATTAACGCCTGCACTCCTCCGCAATATTTTTCCTCCGATTCCATTTTTCTTATTGCTTCCGCAAGAGTCACAGGAATATTATCCGCATATACCTGTGATTTTGCAATTACTTCCCGCATCGGCTCATCTTCCTATGCCGCACCGCAAACAGGGCAAAAATTCACTTTTGCCGCAATTTCCTTACCGCATGCCTTGCAATACATTCTTACCCCCTCCTCTCCGCACAGCGCATATCATCTTTATATTTATGTTTATAAATATATTTTATCAGTCCTCAATTGCCGCTTTCCTTGAATTGATTTTCTTGAATATATCGGGATCAAATTTGAATTTTCTTTCATATGTCATTAATCCATTCTGCTCCTGTTCCACATCGTAAAGCTGTGTGTAACAAAATCCGAGCATATTGGGGTTATCGAGCAGCACGTCTGTAAGCGCTTTGTAACGTTCGATAAACTCCCTCTCCGTTTTCGGTGCATCTCCGTATCCCCAGCTATTCTCATCATTTGACCAGTGTATTCCGCCGTACTCGCTCACAAATATCGGCGCCTTGCCGTCATACTTCTGTCTGCCGGGCGCCAAAAAAGATGCCGCATCTTTCATTTCTTCCGCAACAAGGTTTTTGTAACTCTGTGCAAACTTTTCCGCATCCTGCTCATAATCATGTACATCAAAAATGTCTGTTTCCACGTGAACCCAACCGCTTGAATCAATTACGGGACGTGTGGGATCAAGAGCCTTTGTTGTTTTGTATACCGTTCTTATAATCTCTTTATCCGACGATCTGCCGGCTGTGCCTGTTGCTTCATTGAACGGGCACCAGCCGATAATTGACGGGTGGTTAAAATCACGCTTTACGCTTTCTACCCACTCATTTAAGAATGCGTCAACCCTGCCTTCTGTTGTAATATCAAGTCCCCAGTTTGCATGCTCGCCCCAGACCATATATCCGAGCACGTCCGCCCAATAAAGAAATCTCGGCTCAAAAATCTTTTCGTGCAGTCTTGCGCCGTTAAAACCAAGCTGCATCGAGTATTCAATATCACGCTTTAAATCTTCGTCCGTGGGAGCGGTGTATACACCGTCGGGATAAAATCCCTGGTCGAGAACCCATCTTCCGAACACACTTTTTCCGTTTATTCTAAACTTTCTTCCGTCAAGCGAAACACTGCGCAGTCCGAAATATGATGAAACCTCATCGCACACATTATTATCGGTTTCAACGGTAAGCTTTAAGCTGTAAAGTCCGCCCTTGCCGATTTCCCAAAGATGCTTTTCTGAAAGGTCTATGCCGAAATTCAGCTGTTTTGCAAAAACCTCAACCTTTCTTTCGCCAACAACTTTTCCGTCCCACAAAGCCGTTGCGGTAACATATGTATTTGCAGGCATTTCCGACAACGTTACGCCGAGGTTTATAGACGGCACGCTTATATCGGAGGTGATTTTTATATCCTCTATATAACAATCGCTTACTTCTTCAATCCAAACCGTCTGCCATATTCCCGTAGTACGTGTATATGAACAGCCGTGTGATTTAAGCTTGCCGCTTTGTTTTCCGCACGGCTGAATCCCGCTCCTTAAAGCATCTTCGGCGCACAGCGTAATATCATTTTCGCCGTCCTTAACAAGCTCCGTAATGTCAAACGAAAACGACGTATATCCGCCTTTATGGCTTCCGGCAAGAGCGCCGTTTACATATACTTTAGCGAAATAATCCACCGCACCGAAATGCAGAATTATACGCTTGCCGTCTTTTTTAAGTGAAATCTTTTTCTTATACCACACGCAGTTCATAAAATCCGTATGGCACACACCCGACAGCTTGCTTTCTGGACAGAACGGCACAATTATCTCACCGTCCAGGCTTTCACGGTTATAAAATTCCTTTTCCTCTCCTACCTTAGCATCATCTATCTCAAAATGCCATTTTCCGTTTAAATTTGTCCAGTTCTCACGCACGAGCGTGGGTCTCGGATACTCATTCCTCAAATTTTCCATTTTGTTTCCTCCCTAAATAAAATTATTTCTATGATTTCATTATACTTTTGCTGTTTAAAAAAGTAAATGTCATATGCTATTTAAAAATTGACTTTTTCTACTGTAAATGATATAATGCATATGGGTGATAAAAATGGAATTTTATGATATAAAATCTGCCTGGGGCGAAAAACACGGCTATACGCTTTACCGTCCGAATATCGGCGACAACTACATATTCATTCATTTCAAAACTCCGGCAAAGGTATTTTTCGGTGATGAAGAAGTATCGGTAAATCCCGGAGGGTGTGTATTTTTCGAGAGTTTTTCCGAGCAGAAATTCTCCTCTCCCGACTGTCCTTTGGTACACGACTGGTTTCATGCGGATACAGCCTCATGCCGTGAGCTTACAGCAAAATATAAGATTGAATGTTCAAAAATTTATTATCCTGCGGACGCAGGGGAAATAAGCGATATTATAAACAAAATCGAGCTTGAATGTGTCCGAAACGACAGCTTTAAAGCGGACAGCTGCAATGCGCTTGCAAACAGGCTTTTTATACTGCTTGCACGTTCGGAAAAGCCGGATGGAATTGACGTTTGCTCTTTAAAATACAAGGATACTTTCCTCAATATACGTTCAAAAATACACTCCGATTACGCCTGTACCATGACCGTTGAGGATATGGCGGCACTTGCGAATATGAGCGTTTCAAGATTTTTTTGCCTGTACAAAAAAATCTTCGGAATATCCCCGAAAAAGGATTTGAACAATTTAAGGCTTCAGCGTGCAAAAATTCTTTTATCTGGCAGTGACAATTCGATTGAACGCATTGCCGAGCTTTCGGGATACACGAACCAGTATAATTTTATACGCCAATTTAAAAAGCACATAGGCGTCACCCCCGGAAAATACAGAAAGTTCTTAAGCTGATAAAAAAAGCACATCGGCATTTTGCCGATGTGCTTTTATATGGACTTTTAAAAATGATTTAATCCCTCGCAAGGGTCATTATTCTCAAGTTTTTCGGGAATAAGCGAGTCATCAAAATGTATCATAACGTCTTGCTTTTCAAGCTCTTTCTGCAAAGACGGCACATCAATTCCGTATATTGGTTTTTGCGTGTCTATCGCAATTGACGCCGCAATACCTGCCGCCTGTCCCGTAATGATTGCAGGCGGTATTACACGCAGAATATCCCAGCTGTAATCACGCTTTGCGCAAGCGGTACGTCCTGCGGTTATGAGATTATCGAAACCTGTTTTCACAAGAGCGCCGTAAGGCACTTCAAAAAGATAATCTCTGTGGTCAAAGTCGCATATCGCTCCTATTGATGTATTTGAATGTGTAAATGCGTTTGCTTTGTCGAACATTTCGTCACCGATTATCGTTCGTGTTGTGCGGAACTGCGCCATTGACGGAAGCATTACTATATCCCTTTCACGGCGGTTTATCGGCTTTATTGCGTTAAGCGTTTCGATATGATTTTTAACAACAAAATCCGTTACGCTTTCCTTTGTTGTTCCCGTAAACTTAGGCATATCCTCCGGGTGGTTTCCGCCGTACAAATCAGCCTTTCCGCCAAAGTAATAACTCATAAGATAACGCATATCTTTTGTATCGGCAGTCTTTTTGCACGCCTCAATAT
>CAKSPN010000038.1 GCA_934481375.1 uncultured Clostridia bacterium | reverse complement strand
CGTATCGGGACTTGCCGCAGGTGCGGTAAAAGGTTAAGTTATAGACGGCGATCCCCTCTGCCGTTTATATAGATAAAATCTTATAAACTTTGTTTGGCGGACATTTTCGGCACGGGACGAACAAACCGCACCGCTCGGAGTATTTATATACTCCGTCGGGTACGTTTCGTCCGTTCCGCACTCGAAACTGACCGCCAAGCGCAAACGGTCGACATTTTCGGCACAGAACGAACAAACCGTAACAATCGGGCGTACAAATATGTAAAGTATATCGTGGATTAAAAATTCACGTCTTATACATAACTTAACTTCTCCTTTTTCCGAAACCAAGTGTTTCGGAAATACGCCCAAAGTATATGTTTTGTCCGTTCCGTACTTGAAACCGACCGTCAGACACACGGAGCGGAGAGTTTCGGCGCATAACTACCAAGGAGTGCGCAAAAATTCACCGCAAACACAATCGGGCGGAAATTTAATGCGCATTGCCCAAGAAGTGCGCACAAAAATGTCTGCCCGAACAGGCAAACGTTTTCGGCACACCGCCAAGCAGGCTGTGCCGAAAACCGACAGCTTATCCCGGAGGAGAAAGCTCCTCAAAGCAAATCAAAATCGGGGCGCAAGCCTCAAAGAAACCCTAGCTACGTGATTTATAATATAAAAGGAGGAATAATTCAAATGAAAGTAAAAGGAATTGCTAAATTATTATCAGCAGTAATGGCAATTACGTGTATTTCATTCCCTGCAATTTCACACGCAGAGAACACAGCAGAGGAATCATCGGCAGTAAAAGTTGATTTCGCGATAAAGCCCGACTACTGGAATCATAATCTTATGCCCCAGGGCTTTTACATAGGCGAGGATACAGGCGAAGCCGGTGCGGCATATACATCGTTGGTCGATGGAATAAGCGACACAAACTATGTAATGTCAATGAATGACAATACGCTTAAAGAATCAGAGATGAGAACAGACAAGGGCGTAAAACAGAACCCGTCAAAGCCGGTTGAGCCTGTTGCCCCCGACCCGACGGATAACGAGAAATATCCGAACGGTGAAGAAGACGCAAATTACATAACAGACAAAGCTGCATATGATGAATTAATGGTTGAGTACAACGAAAAGCTCGAGGTGTACAACAAGGCAAAAAATATGATTGAGCCGAACACAGGCTGGGGCTTTCACGGAATGAACATCAATACATATGAAAGCGAAACCGGAAAGTATTTCGGCGGCGTTATCAATCTTAAACCGTACAAGGATACAGCCGCAGCCGTATATAAAATTAAGATTGAAGAAGGAGAGCTTGACGGCGCATATTTGTCGGTAGGATATTACAGCACTCTTGCGGATACAAACAAGGGAATTATTGACAACCGTTATGATTCCGTAACGGAGTTTGATCCGACCGTTGAGGGCGACGCAGACGCAGGAATGTGGACTTTAAGAATTGCAGGCGTAAAGCTGTCCGATTATTACAATGACAGCAATGAGATAGACGCAGACGGTTATCATACTGTTGTAGTTCCTTTCTCTGCCTTTGAGCTGAACAATTCCGATTTCAGAAAGTCATACAAATCGGTAGAAGTGGCACAGTTGTTTGAAAACGAAACCGAACTGAACTATGCAATGGTTAAGGCAATCGGTATTTCAAGAGTGGACAGCAAATCGGGAAAGACGTTTAAATACGCATCAAAGGGATTTGCTTTTGCGGCTCCGTCCGCCCCGACCGACGTTAAGGCGGAAATGAAAGACAACAATGCCGTTATCACATGGACGCCTTCGGCAGATACCGATGTTACAACAAAGCTTGTAAAGGTTGTAAACAGAGTTAAAACATATATTGATGTAACGGGCGGTCAGTATACCGATACCGAAATCAGCGGCGGGGAAGAAGTTTCGTATTATCTTGAAGCAACTGACAATACTTACGGTGTAAAGGCAGCAAGCGCAACAGTATACGTGAACAAAACAGAACCCAAGAGTGAGATTGCCGTAAATATGAATGCGGCTAAGGAAGCTTACAGAGGCGCGGGGCCGCATTATTCAAACGCAGAGAATTACTATACCGGCGTATTGGGACAATACGGTTACGAAGATTACTACGGTATATCGGTAGGCGGCAACAATGCGGAATGCTGGTTAAATGACAGCAACTACGTATGGACGGATGATTCATCATCATTAAAAGGAAATATCGGCGCTGCTCAGCCGTACGGTTATGCGGGATATCGTTTTAACAGAGTTTCGGCAGGCGGCCCCGGTGCAGTTGTTGATTTAAGAGACCACAGCAACGGATATGCGGTATATGAAGTCAAATTTGCAGACGGCCAGGATTTAAAGGACGTATATCTTACAATGAGCTACTGTATGGCATGGTCGGATGTAGTGGGATATACAGACGGTATGACATACGGTGACAGCGCTCTCGAGGTGCCCGACCGTGCAGCAACCGTAGGCGTTAAAGCGGCTGATTATTACGATACCTCAAAGGGCGGTTATCAGAAGCTGATTGTTCCGCTTTCTGCATTCACGGACGCAGGCGCCCCCGCTATGAAGGATATGATTGTAAACCCGAGCAGATACGAAAGTGAAGTATCGGCTGCACGCGAGTCGGATTTTGCGGAGCATATGGATTTATTCTCAGGTATGTACATATCGCGTAAAAACCAGAAGAATGCAAAGTCATTCAGAGCTGACATTAAAAATCTTTATATAGTAGATACTGCAGCGCCGAGCGGTCTTGCATCGCAGTATACGGATAACGGTGTGGTTCTTACATGGAAAGAAGCTCCCGTTGAAAACGTAAGCAAATATGAGATTTACAGAAACGGACGCAAGATAACAACGGTAGACGGATTGACATATACAGACACAACACGTCTTAAAGGCGGAAACTATACGTACGGCGTTAAAACCGTATCTCCGACGTATGAAAATGTAGTATCTGCCGCAGCTGAAACAGCGGTTACGGTTCCCGATAGCGAGAGCATAACATTCTATGCGGGAACAGGCGAGGGACGTACAGAAACAAAATATATAACATCGGATACCATAGATGTTGACATTATGTCGGTAACAAGCAATGCGCGGGGCTATGCGGCTGTATTTGACGCACAGGGTGTGTTAAAGGCTGTTAAAACGGCGTCGCTCGGAAGCAGAACACCGTCAACTCTGACATTTACAAACGTGCTTTCAACGGATAAGGTTAAAGCGTTTATCTGGAATTCGGATATGACGCCCGTATGCGATGAAAGTGAAATTGAGTCAAAGGGAACGAATGTTTTGGTAATAGGCGATAATTCATCTGTTCAGTCATCGGAATACCTTGACGATATAGCGTCGGCAGACGGCGGTAAGTTTATAGTAACCAATGTTTACAGCGACAATTCGGTTATGAATACGATTTACAAAAACCTTTCGTCAAATGCTGCCGTTTATACAAAGGCAGTAAACGGTAATATATCCGCAGACATGGTTTCAATAAACGACGTACTCGGCGGCGGTGACTGGGATTACATTATTCTTCAGGATAAGACCGTATATTCGGGAATTTCCGCATACTATGCCGAGAAAGGTAAATGCGAAACGGAAATCCCCGCAATAATCAGTACGCTTAAGGCAGCCGCTCCGAATGCTAAGATATACGCAAACGGCGCTGTGGGGTATACAGACGTTTACTATACAAAGTATGCTCCCGAAGATGTTAAGCAGGAGCTTGACGAGGTAGGAAGCACCTCATTCGATACTTCATATATGTTCACTACTCTTGCAACACTTGCATTTGAGGGCAAAGCAGACGGAGTGGTTGATAACAACTTAAAGGCTACAAATTATACAGGCGCATTGTTTGCCGAGAACGGATACGATCTTTCGGCAGACGGCAAGTTCTTTACGGCGGCGTATATTTATACGACAATCACAGGAAAAGCAGTAAAGGCTTCATATGCCCCCGCAGACGTAACAGACGCAGAGGGAATCATCAGTGCAATAACGGCAGAGTAATACGGCATCGGAAAGAAAAATTCAGACAGCGTAAATAAAAAAAGTGATAAGCAGAGACTGCCCGCAAGGACAGCCTCTGCGGTATCGCATATTTATTTTACAGGGAGAAAAAATTATATGAAAAAAAATATTATTATCCTTTTGATACTATCAATGCTTGCGGTATATATCCCGTCAATGGCGGCGTCGGCGGCGGAAAGCGACGCTCGTGAGATACTTGATATGAGTATGGTATCCACATCGCAGAGTATTAACGGCTTGGTTGACGACAATACAAGGCTTACGGCTTCGCAGGCTCACGGCAGAGGAAGCGTCAACAGAAAAATAACGGCATGGACGAATATAAACTATACGTCTGTTGCCGACGGAGCGGATTGGGTAGGTTTCGGCATGGAATTGAAAAACGGCGCCTCCCGTGATTATTCCGCAATAGCAGAAAATGCAAAAATTACATACACGGTTAAATTTGAAGCGGCGGTTGACGCAAACAACCTTTATTTTACGGTGCGGTCGGCTAACGGAGCCGTTGCAGGAGTTGCTGCCGATCCGTACATAAATTCGGACGAGGACAATAACGGCGTTGCAGACGTTTACGAAAAGCTGATAACTGTTAATATCCCGTTAAGCAGCTTTACATCTGCTTCGGCAAAGAACTTTATTGACGGAGCCGCATTTAATGCGGCGGAATTTTCGGGTATGGGTATCGCCAGATGCGCAGATCCGTCAAATCCCGAATCAACGGGCAAAATTCATTTTACCAAGATGAGCGTAATAAACATTCCGCAGATAACGGACCTTGAAGCTTCAACGTCTTCATCAATAACGCTCTCTTTTACCAAACCTGAAATTACTACAATAGATAAATATGAAATTGTAAAATATGACGGAATAAAAACACAGACAATTATTTGTACGGACGACGACCTTACGGTCGTGAACGGCAAATATACATATACGGACAGAGCTGTTGAAACTGAGACTGACTATTCATATAAAATAAGAATGCATGAGTCGGAATATGATATATATTCGTCATTCAGCAACACTGTAAACGCACTGATTTCCGAAGACGACGGCGGAGAAATAATCCCGTCTGATAATGCGGATACAAAGGTGTGGGACGTGGTTTCACGTGATTTTGAATGGATTACGGACAGAGTAAACATCTCTGCGCAGGTGTGGTACGGCGTAAGCGCCAATGTGCTGCTTGATTACAACGTCACCGCAAGCGGAAAACTCGAAGGATTAAGCACAGGCACAGCCCCCATTCCCGGAATGGGCAGACCCACCGGAAAAAATAAAATAAACAAGTGGGATTTTAACCCGAGCAAATTTATTGAAGCGGAGGATTATAATCCCGATGACGGACACCCGTATAACCCGTACCGAGGATATATGGTTTCCGGTATGGCTACAAACAGAGATAAGGGCGGAAGCGACGGAACGGTAGAAAAGTGCGTAAATCTGAGCGCATACAAGGACACCGGCTATGCGGTATTCTGGGTATATTTAGATGAAAATCTCCCGCTTGAAAATCTCTACTTTGCTTTAGGCTCGGGATATGCCGACGGAAGAAACGGCGGCTCAAACAACTACGTTTGCGTGCCCGTTTCGGATTATGTTAAAGAGGAGGATAAAGGAAAAGCAATATATGTTTCCATTCCTCTTGCGGACTTCAGACTTTCAAATCCCAATGCGTTCCAGAATGTTTGGAATACCACATGGGCAGGCGTCGACACACCCGATATGGTAAAGGAAATAGATTGGGAAAGAATTCAGACAATCGGATTTGCACGCCGCATATATGACGGAAATAACGGCTCAAGCGATACAAAGCTTGTTACGCCGTCATATTCGGACGCATACATATACGAGGGCGGTATGTTTGTTACAAACGTAAATCCCGTTACCGACTTTACGGTTTACGATGTAAAAGAAGATAAAGTAATTCTTAAGTGGACGCATACCGACTCTGCGGCTGTTAAGTACAACATTTACAGAACGGACGGCGACGGAGAAAGAAAGCTTATCGGCACAACCGAAAAGAACCAGTATTCGGATTATTATGCGGACGGTAATTTCCCGACGGGAGTAACGTTTACATATGATATTGAAGCGGTTGATAAATACGGTGCAAAATCGCAGAGCAAATCGGCTTCAACGCTTATCCGCTCAATCGACCGCCCGAGAAAATTCAGAGCGGTTTCGCAGGAATCGGCAACCGCCGAGCTTGCGGTTGATCTCTCATGGGAGGCTCCGCTGTTCGTTCCGCCGCTTGGTGGTTTGGAGAAGTACGTTCTCTACAGAAACGGTGCGGAATATATGACATTCACCCCGGGCGAAACGTCATACCGTGATACTTCGCTTACGGAGCATGAAACATATACATATACAATGAAAGCGGTTGCCACAGACGGCTCCGAATCAATACTTACGGTACCTATTACCGTAACCGCTACGGCGCTATATCAGCCGACGGGACTGTCGTATCAGGTTAAAAATTCAAACAGCGTTGAGCTTATATACAGCGCGCCCGATTATGCGGAAAAGTTCTATATTTACTTAAACGGTGAAAAAATAGACGAAACAACGGAAAATACATTTACGGCTGATAATGTTCCGTACGATACGGCGCTGGTATTCGGTGTGCGTGCGGTAAATGCGGCAGGAGCTACGTCAAATGAAACACAGACGCAGCAGTTCATTATAAAAAATCCGAAAATGAGCCCTGCCATGACTATATTTGACGAAGCAATCAATTCAAATCTGTCAAAAGAACCGTCGACAGGCGTTTCAATGACAGAAACAAACGCTAAGTCAATAATCGGCAATAAGTCAATGGCGCTTAACTTTACAACAAGGAAGTCGGCAAGAACATATGCGGCATTCGGCGGACAAATTGATATACGTGAATACCGTGAAAACGGCGGACGCTTCGGTTTCTGGCTGTATGCCGACGATAAGACCGACTATACAAATCTTCAGGTCGGAGTTTCGACTACGGCGTCGGTAGGAACGGGCAGTGCGCAGGCTTATGCGCTTGTACCTGTTTCGGATTATGTAACCGAAAAGAATAAGTGGACATATGTTGAAATTCCGCTTACCGATATTCCCGAATACGCAACGGGAACATACAACACGGTAACCAAGCGTATAGCGCTGGATTTCGGCGCATTAAAGCAGATTGTGTTCAGCTATGACAATTCAAAGCAGACAGAGGGTCCGATTGTGTATATCGACCAGTTTGCGATTGATACGGGAAATGCGTGGAGCGTGACCTCAACGGCGGACGACAGGGGCAATCCCGGAATGGCTATGTCTGCCAATACAAAGACCTTTAAGGTTTCATTCTCCGATGAAATGGACCCCGAGTCGTTTACGACCGAGGGAACATACGTTGCATATGATGACAACGGTACCGAAAGGTATGTCAACTATTACGGAACATACTCAGGCAATACTTATACAATGAACTTCCTTGAAAGTCTGAAACCCAATACCGACTATACGCTTGAAATAAAGGGCGCAAAGACAACCGAGGGAAAGAGCGGCAGCTATTCGGGAACGATGCATACAAACAGCGACGCGATAACTCCGATTTCCTATACAGTCCCTGATATTGCGGTTTCATTCTCAACAAAGAGCGAGGGAGCGTCAACAGTCGTAACCGTTTCAATGCCCGAGGGCGCAAATGACCTTATAGGCAATTATACGGTAAGATTGGCATACAACAAGAATGTAATCAAACCGAATAAAAATTCTGTAACCAATCTTCCCGAGGGTGCGTCGGCAACAGATACCGGAAGCGCCGTAGTGGTTGCCGGAACTAAGGGAAACAGCAAGCTTACAGGCAATCTGATGCAGATTAAGTTTGCAACGGTTACGCCCGGAAATACAGAGATAACCGTAACAGGTACGGCAGATGTGTATAATTCAAAGGCAGATGTGTCAAATACCGCTTCGTTCACGGGCAGTACGTCATTTTTCGCCAACGCATCGAGCAGTACGGGACCGAGCTCACCCGGCGGCAGCAGCGGCGGAACAAAGGCAGACCGTCCGGACAGATCGGACATACAGCCCACGCCCGCACCGGACGATAAACCGTCAGGCAACGTATCATTTACCGATCTTGACAGCGTTCCGTGGGCAGAGGAGGCTATAGGCTATCTTGCAAAGGAGGGTTATATCGACGGCTATGATGACGGAACATTTAAGCCGAATAAGACAATTACCCGTGAAGAATTTGCAAAGATGATAGTAAATGTTCTCGGTTTCCAGGATTTCAATTTTGAAATGACGGATATGTCCGACGTTGATAAAGACGCATGGTATGCAAATTATGTAACAATCGCCGTAGCGTCAAAGCTTATCAACGGTATAGGCGATAATAAATTCGGAACAGGCGTTACAATAAGCCGTCAGGATATGTGTACGATAATATATCGTGCAATAAAATCCGAAAGCATTAAGGCTTCATACATTTATGATGAAATTCAGTTTAAAGATGAAGCAAGCGATTATGCGCAGGAGGCAATACGTGAAATGTTCCGTTACGGACTCGTAAGCGGAGTGGGCGACAATATGTTCGACCCGTACGGCGACGTAACGCGCGCCATGGCGGCAAAGGTTCTTTACGGACTGGCAAAGCTGTTGTAAAAATCATATCAGACATAAGAAAGGAAAAAAACGGGGAAAGCAGGCGGCATAGCCGCTTGCCTGCTCCGTTGGAATGGAGAGAAGTATGAAGAATTTATGGAAAAGCGGACTGGCGCTTTTGCTGGCGCTGGCTGTAATTCTTCCTCAGGGAGCGGCTTTTGCAGCCGATGAGGAGGAAAGCGCACCGTCAAGAGCCATATCGGGCGAGATGGAAAATTACTTAAAAGGCTTCGGAATATTTAACGATTTCGAGGTAATAGACAACACAGCCGTAACCCGTGCGGACGCCGTAAACTACTTTGTAAAGGCGTCGGGCTTCGATTTCGGTCTGGTAGGAGGAGAAACGCAGACTTTTGCCGATGTTTCAAAAGGCTCAACGGCATGGAAAGCGTCGGAGGCGGGAAGTATTCTCGGAATAATAAACGTCGCCGATGACAGACTTTTTCACCCCGACAGAACGGTAACGCAAAACGAGGCAGTAACAATGGCTGTCCGTACAATGCGCTGCGAGGCTATCGCAAATTTACGCGGCGGCTATCCTAACGGCTATCTTGAGGTAGCAAAGGACAGCTATCTGTTAAACGGAACATCAGGCTCGGAAACGGTTACAAAAGCCGACATTGCGGCAATCATTTACAATATGCATAAGGCGCAGAAATACGATATAACGTATGACGGCGACAGAATTTCATATTCAAAAAACAGCGAGATAACCGTTGCGGAGGATTTATTGGGCGTTAAGAAATACAGAGTGGATTTCGTAAACACAAGCTCGTCCGAAAAGACCGCAGAGGTAAAGTTTTTAAGCGGCGATAAGAAAGGTACGACGGAAAAATACACAGTTTCCGATAAAGTAAACCTTGCAAAGCTCGGCGGCAGCGGATATGTGTATATAAACGAAGATGATGACGAGATTGTATACGTTGAAATGAAAAAAGGCTCGGACATCAAATACGATTATATAAGCGAAATCAATAACCGCTCCGACGGTCGGACAACAAGAGTAAGCGACATAAAAAAGGTTACGCTTCTTAACGAGAATAAGACTTATGAAGTAAGCGATGAGGTTGACATCTACTATAATGAAGAAAAGGTGGAAACCGACGCATATAATTATACGGACTGCTTTGCGAAAGCGGTTATACAGGACAATAAGATTATCCGTATGGATATATATCCGCTGACAGACGGCGGTTTGGTGCTGTATGCGGTGCATGATCAGCTCAGATTTTCAATAGACAGCGACGATATAATCTGGTACGATATGGACGATTTGTCTGCACTTGAGATTTATATAGACGGTATGCCGTCGGATAGCTTGCTGGAACTGCAGGGAAATTACATCTTTGATTATTGGTACAGCAAGCCTGATGACAAAATGATGATAGTTGCTTCAAGCCGTTCGGCGCACGGAACTCTTACCGGATATACCGACAATAAAATCACCATTGACGGTCAAAAATACGAGGTTGCCGATAACTGGTGCAACTTCAATATAAAGGGCAACGAATACCGCAAGGGCGAGAGTTTCAATGATTTGATCGGACAGGAGGTAACGGCATTCTTTGCCGATAACCGTAAGGTGCGTTTTATCCATATGGATACCGCAAACGCTTATTCTAACAAAGTAAAGGGAATTGTAACCAATGCCTATGAGGAAAAGGGAACAGGCGATAAGTACATAAAGGTGTTCCATGCGGACGACGCTTTAGGCGAGGTTGAATATAAAGTAGCGGATAAATTAAAGAGCGGCTCTATGAGCTTTGCATATGCGCAGAGCGTATCAAAGGATTATGAGGGAAACGGGTTCCTCGAATTTACGCTTAACGGTGATAATGAGATAAAAAGCATTAACCCGGTAGAATATTACGGATATTCCACCAACTTTTCGGGCGGCATAGCGGACAAATATGAAATGGGCGGTCAGTATGTGGGCGAAGCAAGCTGGCTTGCAATTCTTAATCTTGACGGCGAATTTACCGTAAGAAAGATTACTTATAATCAGATGAAATATATGAGTCCGAAATCGTCGGGCAGATTTATAAGCGATTATAATCCGAGATATAATTCAATTCCGAAATATTTAGTGCTTTTGGGATTTGAAAATGCCGTAACACAGTTTACAACAACCTCGATTGTTACTGACATTCAGTATGTAGATGACGATAATTCAAAAATTATATTCGCAAACAATTCTTCATATGTCTGCGAGAACAGATTTGTTGAAGAAAACAATCTGAAAGAGGGTACGCTTATAACATACCGTGTGGGATATACCGGAAAAGACCCGTTCCAGATTGATGAAAAGATGGACTTGTCGGGAGACTCAAGCACATGGGCGACCAA
>CAKSPN010000037.1 GCA_934481375.1 uncultured Clostridia bacterium | reverse complement strand
TTGTGCTTCCGAACGGTGATATTATCGAAACATCGCCTGCGCCAAAGCATGCGGCAGGTCCCGACCTTAATCAGATATTTATAGGCTCGGAGGGTACTTTGGGAATTATCACAAAGGCGCAGATGAGAATTTACGATCAGCCCGAAGTGAGAAAGTTCAGAGGATTTTTGTTCCACAATATGACCGACGCTTTCAATGCCGGACGTGAACTTTTGCAGAAGTTCAAGCCGTCGGTTATGCGTTTGTACGACGAGGCGGAAACCGTTTCGCTTATTAAGAAAATAGTCGGAGTTGCAAAACCCGGTGCATTTATGAATATCGCCATCGAGGGCGTTCGGGAAATAGTTGAGGTTGAAGAAAAGATAATGCTTGAAATCTTTGCAAAGTACAACGCAGAGGACCTCGGCAGTGAATACGGCGAAAAGTGGTGGAAGGAAAAGATAACGTTCTTCTATCCCGGAAATATGATGGACCTTCCGCAGATGTTCGGAACAATGGATACCATTGCTCCCTATGACAAGATTGAGAAAATCTACTGGGAAATGAAAAAAGCCATTGAAACAAACTTCCCGATGGCTAAGTTTATCGCTCATTTCTCGCACTGGTACGAGTGGGGCTGTATGATTTACGACAGATTTATTGTCGACGATGTTCCGCAGGACCCGCACGAGGCGTTAAGACTGCATAATGCAATCTGGAACTGCGGTGTAAGAACAGCGCTTGCAAACGGCGGCGTTGTAAACGATCATCACGGCGTGGGCATTAAACTCGGCAGACTGATGAAAGAGCAGTACGGACCTGCAATGCAGGTATTTGAGGGAATGAAGAAAAATCTTGACCCGAACGGAATTTTAAATCCGTTTAAGCTGGGACTGTAAGGAGGAAAATCACTATGAACTTTTCACATACAAGCAGAGAACAAATGGATTCGTGCAGATTTTGCTGGATGTGCCGCCATATCTGTCCGATAGGAAACGCAACGGGACAGGAGCGAAACACCGCAAGAGCACGTGCGCTCGGATTGTCGCTTGCGGCAAGGGACGCCGTTGAATTTTCGGGCGATATTATAGATAACGTATACGAATGTTCGCTTTGCGGAGCATGTACAAAGGAATGTGTGACCGGTTGGGATCCCGAAATATTCGTAAAAGAGGCAAGAAAGATTGCCGCAATGGACAATAAACTCCCCGATTACATAGAAAAACTGCTCGATAAATACGAAAACAGCGGTAATATCTACGGCAAAGAGCTTTCGCCCGCGCTTGCCGATAAAATAAAGACTTTAAAGAAAGCCGACACGCTTTTCTTTATAGGCGGCGACGCACGTTACAATGCTCCCGAAAACGCAGCGGAGGCGATAGAACTTTTAGAGAAAATCGGCATTCCGTTTACGGCGCTTGAAAACGAACCCGACAGCGGTTATGCAATGAACTTTATGGTCGGAGCTGTTGAGGAAACAAGGGAAATTGCGGAAAATACCGCAAAAGCGCTTGATTTTAAGACGGTAATATGCTACGATTCAAATGACGCCGCAATGTTTATGCGTGAGTACAAGGAATGGGGCATTGATATGAAAGCCGAGATTGTTACGTTTACATCTTTTTTGGCTGATAATATCGGAAAGCTTACAATTAAGCCGAACGGTGTTTACACCATACAAGACCCGCCCTCGCTTGCAAGAGACCTTGAGGAAACGGAGCCTTTAAGAGTGATAATAAACGCATTGGGCGAAAATCGTGAAATGCTCTTAAACCGCAGAGACACAATGCTTGCCGGAAATCTCATAATGAACGAGTACATGGGCGAGGTTATGGAGCATGTTGCGGCTGACAGATGGATAAACGCACGCAATATGAACGCAAAAACCGTTGTAACGGCAAATCCTGCGGAGTATGTTATGCTTAAAAAGACAAAGCCGGAGGACATAGAACTTTTGACTGTTGAGGAGGCTGTTTTAAAATGCTTGTAAACTTAAAGGAAATACTTGAAATTGCAGACAAAGGAAATTTCGCAATTCCGGCGTTTAACGTGTACAATATGGAAACCGTAATGGGTGTTTTTGAGGCGGCTGAGGAGCTTAAAGCGCCCGTAATAATACAGAGTTATTCAAGACTTTTCACAAACAAGGAGGCGTATTTCCTTGCTCCGATAGTGCTTGCGGCGGCAAAAAAGGCGTCTGTTCCGATATGCTTTCATCTTGACCACGGCGCAGGCTATACGGAGGTCGCAAAGGCTGTTCAGTACGGCGCAAGCGGCGTTATGATAGACGGCTCGGCGTATGATTTTGAAAAGAACGCCGAAATAACGAAAACCGTGTGCGATATCTGCAACAAGCTTAACGTTCCCGTTGAGGGCGAGCTGGGTCATATCGGCAGTGTAAACGACGAGTCTATGGGCGAGTATACAAAACCCGATGAGGCGGCTGAATTTGTAAAGCGCACGGGCGTTTCGGCGCTGGCCGTTCTGGTCGGAACGGCTCACGGCAGATACAAAAAAGCGCCCAAGCTTGATATTGAGCGCATTGCCGAAATAAAGAAATCAACAGGCATACCGCTTGTTCTTCACGGCGGTTCGGGCGTGCCGGACGATCAGCTTATAAGCGCCGTAAAGGCAGGAATAAGAAAGATTAATTTCGGTACGGACGTGTGCTATTCATTCCTTGACAAGGTGTTTGAAACCTCGAGAGAGCTTATTGCAATAGACTTGTTTATGAAGGACTCCATTGCCTCCGTAAAGGATTTTGCCATGAGCAAAATAAAGCTTTTGGGTGCGGAAAATAAAGCCTGAAGGGGACGTGTGCAATATGAAAAAGATAACTGCGATAGGTGCAAACGTATATGATACGCTGATATGCGCACCGTATTATCCCACGGAGGATACGAAGCTCCGTGCGGAGTCGGTGCGCCGCTGCGGCGGCGGACCGGCGGCAACGGGGCTTGCCGCCGCCGCAAAGCTCGGAGCGGAGTGCGCATTTATCGGGAATATTACCGATGACGAGGGCGGCGCTTTCTTAAAAGCGGATTTTGAACGCTTCGGTGTCAGTACGGAGTTTTGCGGCGAGGTTAAGGGATATGCGTCGTTTTCTTCGTATATAATCCTTTCCGATATAGAAAAGACCAGAACGTGCGTGTTTGACAAGGGAAATATTCCTCCGCTTACTCTTAACGATAAGCAGAGAAAAGCAATTGCGGAAAGCGCAATACTTATGGTTGACGGAAACGAAATCGATGCGGCGTGCGACGCCGCCAAAACCGCACGTGAGAACGGCGTCGATGTGCTTTATGACGCAGGCGGATTGTATGACGGCATAGAAAAGCTTTTGCCGTATGCAAACATTCTGATACCGTCGCACGAATACGCATCGGGTTTTACGGGCGAGGAGTTGGCGGAAAATGCCGCAGTAAAGCTGTATAAAGAATACAGTCCCGATGTCGTTGTAATAACGGACGGAAAAAACGGCGGATATATGTATGACGGAAAAGGACTTTTCAGATACCCGGCGTTTAAGGTGGACGCAGTCGATACAAACGGCGCAGGCGATGTTTTTCACGGAGCGTTTGCATTTGCGCTCAGTATAGGTTATAATTATAAAAAAGCATGTATATTTTCAAGTGCGGTGTCGGCATTAAAGTGTACCAAGGTGGGCGCACGTGACGGCGTACCGACGTTTGATGAGGTAAATGAATTTTTAAAGAGAAGAAAGGAAGGACTTTTATGAATTTGAAAAAAACGTGGAACAAAGCATACGGAAAAAGCGCCGTTATTACAAAAGAAAACAGCGCAATGAGTATGATTGAAGTCGATATGTTAAGGCTTGCCGACGGAAGAACAAAAAAGTATTCGGAACAGGATAAGGAATACGGAATAGTAATTTTGGGCGGAAACTGCAGTATAGAGGGCGAAGGCTTTTCCTACAAAAACATAGGTAAGAGAAAGGACGTTTTTGACGGACCCGCAACCTGTGCGTACATTCCGAGAAACACGGTATTCACGATCACGGCTGTCGGCGAGGTGACGATTGCGGTATGTAAATCGCCCGCAAAGGCTGATTTCAAGCCTGTTCTCGTAAACCCCGAGGACGTTATAATAAAGGATATGGGCAAACCCGGCTGGGAGCGCCAGGCACACTTTATTCTTGATGAGAGAATAGACGCAAACCTTATCTACATAGGCGAGGCGTTCGTTAAAGGCGGACAGTGGGCAAGCTATCCTCCGCACAAGCACGATGACGACAATATGCCGACAGAGGGATTTCTTGAGGAAATTTATTACTATGACTTTAAAAAGCCGACAGGCTTCGGTATTCAGAAAGTATATACAAAAGAGGGCGATATAGACGAAACGTATACCGTAAAATCGGGAGATTTTGTGGAGATACCGAGAGGCTATCACCCGTTTTGCGCAGTGCCGGGATATGATAACTATTATTTATGGATAATGGCAGGCGAAAACAGAGGTTTCTTTATGACAACCGATGAGGATCACGAATGGCTTAACAAGTAAGCGGGAGGGTTACGGAATTGAAATACGTACTCGGAATAGACTTCGGCGGCGGCTCGTCCAAGGCGGCTCTTTTATCGGAGGACGGCACGCTTGCGGCATCCGCAGGCTCGGAATATCCCACATATTATCCGAATATAGGGTATGCGGAGCAAAATCCCGACGACTGGTATAAAAGCGCAAAGGAAAACATAAGAGCGGTAATAGATAAAAGCGGTGTAAACCCTTGCGATATTGTATGCGTGGCGCTTGACGCCGCAACACATACGGCGGTTTTGTGCGATGATGATTTTAGAGTTGTGCGCCCGTCAATATACTGGACGGACACACGCTGTACCGATGAGGTGCGGTATCTGACGGAAAATTATGCGGAACTTATAAAGAAAAAATCCTATCATTCGGCAGGCACTATCTGGACTTTACCGCAGATTATGTGGGTGAAGAACAACGAGAGTGAGAATTTTTCACGCATTAAAAAGATAATGTTTGCAAAGGATTATGTACGGCATATGCTTACGGGTGATTTTGTTACCGATATTATAGAGGCGGAGGGCAGTATGCTTTTCGATATGGAAAGCGGTAATTGGAGCGATGAACTATGCAAAATCTGCGGTATTGAGCGTTCAATGCTACCCGAAATAAAAAGACCAGGTGACATAGCAGGCACTGTTACGGCACGTGCCGCCGCCGATACGGGACTTTGCGAGGGTACCTCCGTTATCTGCGGAACAACCGACACCGTAATGGAGGTATTCGCATCGGGAGCGGTCGAAAAAGGAAATATGACGCTTAAGCTTGCAACGGCAGGCAGAATATGCGTTATTACCGACAAGCCGTACCCCGATATTAATCTTGTAAACTATTCGCACACGGTGAGCGGTTTGTGGTATCCGGGTACGGCTACCAAATCATGCGCCGCATCTATGCGCTGGTTCCGTGATACGTTCGGCGGCGATTACAAGGATTTTGATGAGGCGGCGGAAAAGATTGATGTCGGCTCGGACGGGTTGATTTTCCACCCGTACTTAAACGGCGAGCTTACTCCGTACCAGGACCCGTCTTTGTGCGGAAGTTTTACGGGAATAAGAGGCGGACATACAAAGGCGCATTTTGCACGTGCCGTAATGGAGGGCGTGGCAATGTCCATGCTCGATTGTATGACAACGCTCGATTCGCTCGGGATTTCGCATGACAGTGCCGCACGCATAATAGGCGGCGGCTCAAAAAGTCCGCTATGGCGGAGGATAACGGCGGATTGCCTGGGAATAGAACTTTCCGTCGGCGATAATACGGATTCTTCGTTCGGAAGTGCAATGCTTGCAGGTATTGCGGCAGGCTTTTGGAAAAATGAAAAGGACGCTATTGCGCATTGCTCAAAAGTCGTTTCAACAACGGTTCCGAACAGTGAAAATACAAAGAAGTATGCGGAAATTTTCAAAAAATACAAGCGTATTCATGATGCTTTAGAGGACGTGTACAGATGAAAACAGTTGTATGTGCAAAGGTGTGCGGCGGCGAGATAAATGAGTTTGACAAGTGCGCCGTTGAGTGCGCACTGCGGCTTTGCGATGACGTTACGGTGATAAGTATGGGTCCCGACTCGGCAAAAGCTCCGCTTGAGGAGCTTACACGGCTGGGGGTAAAGGTGATACTTTTATGCGACAAAGCCTTTGCCGGCTCGGACACGCTCGCAACGGCGTATATTCTTTCGCTTGCATTAAAACGCCTTGAATACGATCTTATAATCTGCGGACGGCAGACAACGGACGGCGACACCGCACAGGTGGGACCGTGCCTTGCCGCCACTATGGGTATGGGCGTTATAACGAACGTAATGGAGATATTGAGTGCGGACGGCGCAATCTCGTGCCGTACACGCACGGGTGAGGAAAGCTTGCAGCTGCCGTCACTGATTACGGTGGAGCGGATAAATACTCTGCGTTTTCCCAAAATGCGCTCAAAGGTATCGGAGATTACGGTATGGGACAGCGCTATGCTCGGAGCAGACATATCACGGTGCGGATTTAACGGCTCGCCCACAAAGGTGCTTGAAGTGTTTGAAAACAAATCAGGCAGACGAAATTGTAAATTTATAAAGCGTGACGAGCTTTTACCGCTTATAGAGCACTTGAAAAACGAAAGCCGTGAGGAAACGGCTGAAGCCGTATCGCCGATAAAGTTCAAAAATGTGTGGATAATAGGCGATAAGGTGCAGAAAGCGGCGCTTAAAATATCGGAAACGGTAACGCTTATAACGGAAACCGATCCAAAGATTATAGCGCAAAGAGCGCAGATTGAAAAACCGCAGGTAATTCTGTGGAATGCGGACCTTTGGGGCAGAAAAAACGCCCCGATAACGGCGGCGCTTTTGCAGACGGGACTTTGCGCCGACTGCGTAAAGCTTGAAACGGACGGCGAAACTCTGTATATGTACCGCCCTGCAAAAAGCGGAAACGTGACGGCGAAAATAAAGTGCGTTACATATCCGCAGATGGCAACGGTGTGGACGGTCGAAAAGTCATCGGACATAATCGTTTCGGGCGGCAGAGGGGTTAAGGACAGTATGGAAAGCCTCAAAGCCTTTGCCGAAAAAATCGGTGCGCAGATGTGTGCATCGAGAGGACTTGTGGATATGGGCGCCGCTCCGTATGAAATGCAGGTCGGGCTTACGGGGAAGACCGTATCGCCGAAAATTTACATAGCGGCAGGGATTTCGGGTGCGGTGCATCACACCTGCGCAATCGAAAATGCGCAGACAATCATTGCGGTAAATCCCGACAAGGACGCAAGAATTTTTGAGTATGCCGATTACGGCATTGCAGATAAATTTTAGTGCCGTATTGACGGCAAAAGGGAGGTATGGTATAATATGATGGACTTCAGTTTAAAAATAGGACTCATACCCATGCGGCGTGATCTTGCGGACGCAAAGACACGCAAGGGTATTTTTGAGCCGGCAAAGGCAGAGGATAACAAAAATCACATTGTAAAGTACATAAAAGACAACTTCACGGACGACAAAACTTCTTTCACCGACCTTGAATGGCTTAACGAGGAGGGTTTGCTTGTAAGTGAATTTGAATGTGACAGGGTTGCGGAATATCTGCGCAAAGAGAACGTTGACGCAATTTTCCTCATAAACTGCAACTTCGGAAACGAGGAGGCGGCAGGACAGGTTGCAAAAAAGATGAAGCTTCCCACGCTCTTGTGGGGACCGCAGGATATGGCTTTCGAGGCTGACGGCGTAAGATACACCGACTGCCAGTGCGGATTGTTCGCAATAAGCAAGCAATTACAGCGTTATCATGTGCCTTTTACGTATATAAACAACTGCCCCGTTGAGGACAGCAGGTTTGCGGACGGGTTAAAGAGCTTTTTGTCCGTTGCGTCAATGGTGAAAAACTTCAACGGTATGCGCATTACGCAGGTGGGTACGAGATTAAATCCGTTCAAGAGCGTAATGTACAACGAGTTGGAACTTACGGAAAAATTCGGCTTTAATATGCAGACCGTTAATATGGCGGTTGCGGAAAAGCGTTTGTATGAAATCCTTGAAAGCAACAGATCGCTGCTTGCGGAGGAGGTTAAGGAGGTAAAAGAAAAGTATATTACCGACCTTGATGATGAAACGCTTACGCGTATGCTTGCCTTTGTCCGTTATTATAAGGAAGTGTTTGAAAAGACAAACGCCGATGTTCTGTCAACGGAGTGCTGGACGTCAATGCCGGTTGCATTTACGGCAAATCCGTGCCTTGCAATGAGTATTCTTTACGATATGGGATACATCGTGGCGTGCGAGTCCGATATTCACGGCGCTGTTACAAGCGCACTTCTCACGGCGGCGTCAAGAGGCGAAAAGGCGACTATGTTCGGCGAGTTTACGTGCCGTCACCCGAAGAATAAAAACGCAGAGCTCCTGTGGCACTGCGGACCGTTCCCGTATTCGATGAAGCATAAGGACGCAAAGGCAAGCCTTTTCAATACAAAGCCGAGTTTCAGAGCAAAGGACGGCGGCTACACGATAGCAAGATTTCAGGCGTCGGGCGGAAGTTACAGCCTTTTGGGCGGAAAGTTCAATACAACGGACGGACCGCACACCTTCGGTACATATGTATGGGCGGAATTTAACGACCTTGACAAGCTTGAAAGAAAGCTTATAAACGGGCCGTACATTCATCATATGACAGAAATATACGGCGACTACACAAAGGAGATTGAGGAATTTTGCAAATATATTCCGGGACTGGAGTTTGACAGCCTTGAGGGCTGATGTGAAATGAGGTAAGAGTATGAATTTTCGTACATTGGCTAAATATCTTGATTCGTTTGATAAAGTATATGGCATACCGGGCTGTGACTGTACGGTGTACCGCAATCATGTGAACGTGTTCCGTCAGAAGCACGGCTACAGCGATGAGGACGCAGGCAAAAAGACTTCGTACAAGGATTTGTATTTTATGCATTCGGCGACAAAGCTTATAAACTGCGCCGCAATTATACAGCTTGAGGAAAAAGGACTTTTAAGCCTTGATGATAAGGTGACAAAATATATTCCCGATTTTTCGGAGGATATAAGCATTAAAAATATGCTTCACGAGTATTCGCAAACGCTTGACCGTGAATTGCACTTGTATAATCATCATAATCTCAGCAAGCTTGTAAAGGCTGTGACGGGCAGAAGTCTTGACGATTATCTTCTCGAAAGCGTGTTTATGCCGCTTAAGATGAAAAATTCGTCGTTCACATTGAATTACAGCAATATTAAGCGTATTTCGGTTCAGTACACAATGAACCGCAAAACGGGCGAGGCAACCGAAAGCCAAAAAACGCTTGAGGAAAGCTTTGCCAAAAACGAAGGCTGTCTTATAACAACGGTAGACGACTATGCGCTGTTTGCGGAAACTCTCTGCAACAACGGTATGTCCAAAAACGGTTACAGACTGCTTTCGGAGCAGAACGTGAAAAGACTGATAAACGATATTGTCTACAACGAAACAACAATAGAAAATTCGTTCGTCTGTATAGGCTATAACGGCAGTCTTGTGCTTATAGACCTTGATAAAAAGATTACGATTATATATGCACAGCACGTTAAAAATTTCGGGTCGCTCCAAATGGAGATATATCCGAAAATACGTGAAATTACGTACAAATGCCTGGGTGCGGATATGTGGTCGGGCGGATTTAACGTATTTCCGTAAAAAAGGAGATTGGATAGGTAATGGGGTATTTATTTCTGGCTCTTTCGCTGATTGCAGGATCAACGAAGGGCTACTGCGGAAAGCAGACAAGCGGATATGTAAACGAGTATAAGGATGCAATGCTTGCAAACACCATACGAATGGGGTTCTGCATAATAATAGGCTTTATAATGATTGCGGCACAGGGGAATATCGGACTTTTGAAAATAAGTCCGCTCATGCTTCTGCTGACGGCAATGTCGGGCATAACAACGTCAGTGTTTGTTGTGTGCTGGCTCATATCCGTAAAAAAAGGCGCATATATGATGCTCGATGTGTTTTTAATGCTCGGCGTTATGGTTCCGCTTTTGGGAAGCAGTATGATGTTCGGCGAAACGATAAAGCTTACGCAGTGGATCGGACTTGCGGTACTGCTTGCGGCGGTAATCATTATGTGTTCCTACAATAATTCCATAAAGGAAAAAATAAGCGTGTCATCGTTTGTACTGCTTGTTATATGCGGCGTTGCAAACGGATTGACGGACTTCTCGCAAAAGCTTTTCGTAAAGCTTTGCACCGATTCGACAAGTGCGGTGTTTAACTTTTATACATACGTATTTTCCGCCGCCGTCCTGGCAGGCTGTTACTTTGTGTTTAAGGGAAAAAGCGGCGAGGGTGCGGCAAAGGCGAATTTCAAGCCGATATTTGTGTATATATTGATAATGTCGGTGTGCCTTTTCGCAAATTCGTATTTCAAAACGATTGCGGCGCATTATTTAAGCTCCGCACAGCTTTATCCGCTTGCACAAGGCTCGTCGCTGATATTGTCGTCGATAATGTCGGCAACGCTTTTCCACGAAAAGCTGACGCTTAAATGTATAATCGGTCTTGTGCTGTCTTTTGCGGCACTGATAATAATAAATGTATTGTAAAATCCGATGTTTTTGCCGATTGAAAATTTGAATTGACAAACAATGCGAAATGTGATACTATTATACAGTAACAATGAGGTTTCTTAATGGGGAACCTCTATTTATTTATGAAGGGAATGGTTAGATGAAAATTCAGATGAAAACGCCGCTCGTTGAGATGGACGGAGACGAAATGACAAGAGTTATATGGCAGATGATAAAGGATATACTTCTCACGCCGTATATTGATTTAAAGACAGAATATTATGATCTTGGACTGGAACACAGAAACGAAACCGACGACAAGGTTACATTCGACAGCGCCGAGGCCACAAAGAAATACGGTGTAGCCGTAAAATGCGCAACGATAACTCCCAATGCGGCAAGAATGACCGAATACAACTTAAAGGAAATGTGGAAGTCGCCGAACGGCACTATCCGTGCAATTCTTGACGGAACGGTGTTCAGAACGCCTATTCTCGTAAAGGGCATAACGCCGTACATTCCCACATGGACAAAACCGATAACGATTGCCCGTCATGCATACGGCGACGTATACAAGAATGTCGAAATGCGTGTTAAAGCAGGATCCAAGGCAGAACTGGTATGCACCGACAAGGACGGAAA
>CAKSPN010000036.1 GCA_934481375.1 uncultured Clostridia bacterium | reverse complement strand
AGCGGAAATAAATTATACGGCCCTGATGGAAATTATGCGGAAGCATTGTGGGCGCCGAATACATGGCTTAATATAGAGCTGTTATTCGATCTTGACGCCGGTAAGGAATATGTAACGGTAGTGAACAGCAGTACAAATCAGGCAATATTGTCAGGAAAAGAATATGACATTGAAAGCAATATTCAGATTACGGGTATTGAGTTTGTAACGTGGAATACCGCCAAGTCATATGTCGACGATGTTTATGTCGCTCCGTATTCAAACGGCGCTTCCGTTGTTCTTAATGAGGATTTTGAATATGTGAATACAGTGTCGGCAAATGCGGCAGGTTGGGTGAATACAAATAATGCTTTAACATTAAGCTCAGCTGCAATTTCGCAAGTGACCGAAAGCGATACACACGGAAAATCGCTGCTTGTAACGAAAAATCCGGATAATTCGGCAACAAGACGAGTAGTCAGCGATATACCGACCACAGGCAAATATATAGTCAAGTATTCCGCATATGTGGAAAAAGAACTTGTTACCAGGGTGAATTACGGTGATAATAAGAGTTATGTATTGAACTTTTCACCGAGCGGAAATAAATTATACGGCCCTGATGGAAATTATGCGGAAGCATTGTGGGCGCCGAATACATGGCTTAATATAGAATTGTTATTTGATCTTGACGCCGGCAAAGAATATGTTACGGTAGTAAACACTGCTACAAACGAACCGATATTGTCACGCAAAGAATATGCTATTGAAAGTAATATTCAAATCACCGGCATTGAATTTGTGACATGGAATACGGCAAAATCATATGTTGATGACATATATGCCGCTCCTTATACGGTTACGGAAGGCGAATTGAAAGACAGCTTTGAATATGACGATACATCTGCGGCGCTTATCGCAGGCTGGGTAAATACAAACAATTCTTCAACACTGGGCACGGCTGAAATCGCAAAAGTATCAGACAGCGACGCACACGGAAAATCGCTGATGATAACAAAGAACAGCGACAATTCGGGAACAAGACGGGTAATTAACGATATATCGACCACAGGCAGATATATGGTTAAATATTCAGCATACATAGAAAAAGAATTGGTTGCAAGAGTGAACTACGGTGACAATAAGAGCTATGTATTAAACTTTGCACCGAGCGGCAACAGATTGTACGGTCCCGATGGAAATTATGCGGAGGCATTGTGGGCGCCGAATACATGGCTTGACACAGAGCTGTTATTCGACCTTGACGCAGGTAAAGTATATGTTACGGTAATCAACGGCAGTACAAAATCGGCAATTCTTTCGGAGAAAGAGTATGACATCGAAAGCAATAGTCAAATCACGGGTATAGAGTTTATAACATGGAACACGGCAAAATCGTATGTTGATGACGTGACAGCGGCACCGTTTACCGATACATTGGGAGAATTTGCCGATGATTTTGAATATGAGGACGAATTAGCCGCATTAAATGCAGGTTGGGTAAATTCAAACAGCAAAACAACACTGGGCACGGCTGAAATTACAAAAGTATCCGACAGTGACGCACACGGCAAATCATTGATGATAACAAAGAACAGCGATAATTCGGGAACAAGACATACCTTAACGGGAATGCCGACCACAGGAAAACAGTTGGTTAAGTTCTCGGTACATGCTGAAAAAGAACTGGTCGCAAGAGTGTATTACGAAAACGGTAATTACGCATTGAATTTCTCGGGAAGCGGCAATAAATTATATGGTCCAGACGGTAACTATGCGGAGGCATTGTGGACGCCGAATACGTGGTTAGACGCAGAAATGCTGTTTGATCTCGATGCGGGAAAAGTGTATGTTACTGTAGTAAATCCGGAAACAAATCAGGCAATATTATCTGCAAAAGAATACAGCATTGCAAATAATATTAAGCTTAACGCTGTCGAGTTCATTACATGGAATACGGCAAAATCATATGTCGATGATTTATCAATCGGTGAATACGTACCTGTTTCAGAAGATTTTTCGGACGACTTTGAGTATGCAAGCACGGCGGACGCTTTGGCAGCAGGCTGGGTTAATACAAGCAGTAGTGCAACACTCGGAACGACTGAAATCGCAAAAGTTTCCGAAGATGATGTTCACGGCAAATCTTTGAAGATAACAAAGAACAGTGATAATTCGGGAACAAGACACGCAATTTCGGGAGCAAAATCAACCGGAAAATATTCGTATAAGTTTTCGGCGTATATGGAAAAGGAATTGGTTGCAAGAGTTAATTACGAAAGCGGTAATTACGCATTGAATTTCTCGGGAAGCGGAAATAAGCTATACGGTCCGGACGGTAAATATGCGGAAACATTATGGCCGTCAAATGTATGGGTTGATGTTGAAATGGTGTTTGACCTTGATGCAGGCAAGGTATATATAACCGCAGTAAATTCAGATACAAAGCAGACACTGTTATCATCAAAAGAATATGACATCACGAAAAACATTAAGATCAGCAGTATTGAATTCATAACATGGAATACGGCAGTTTCGTTTGTGGATAACGTATCTTTTGCTCCGTATATTCCGAGCACAGACCTTTTGGAGGAACATTTTGAATATGAAACTGCAGAGGACGCTGTTGCGGCAGGCTGGGTAAACTCCGCCGACGGCACATCTCTCGGCACTTCCGAAATAGCAAAGGTTTCGGAAACCGATCCGCACGGCAAGTCTTTGAAAATAACAAAGAACCCCGACAGTTCATCAACAAAAACCACTGTTTCAGGTATGGAAACAACAGGCAAATACAAAATAAATATGTCCGTATTTATTGAAAATGAGCTTGTGGTGAGAGTGGTTCACGGCACGGGTAATTATACTTTGAATTTCTCGAATAACGGCGGACTGTATATAACCGACGCAACAGGTCAGATAAACACGGGACTTTCGTATTTGAGAAATGAATGGAATGATATTGAATTAATATTCGATTTGAATAACGGAATCTGGAATGTAAAAATAACAAATGACAACGGAGAATTTATCAACAGAAAGTATTCTGTTGCCAAGAATATTAAAATCAGCGCTTTGGAATTTGTTACATGGCAGACGGGCAACTCATACATAGATGATGTGGTTATCGATCGTTACTTTGATATTCCCGCACCGACGGTAAAAATGACGGATATAGCCGGTGAAGATGTGGACTATTCGAAATCCATAACACCGGGTATAGCAAAAATCGAAATAGATTTTGCGGAGGCTATGCTTCCTGAAACCGTTGTCGGAGCGGTTACGATTGACGGCACGGTTGTAAACGGAACATTCAACAGCATTAATCAGGTGTACACCGTCAACAGAACAGAATCATTCAGCGAGGGAGTACACAATATCGCAGTTGCCAATACCGTAAAAAATATTAACGGCAGCGGTATGGATTATGCATATCAGCTCGAGTTTACGGTTGGCAAGGCGGAGTGCAAGATTACGCTGTCAGGCTTGTACAACGGAGAAAATTCAAAGATTGAATTATTGAACGGCATTACAGCGGGCAGCAGCATTACCGTTAAAGCAAACTATACAAATCCCGGTGCAAGCAAGGACGCCGTGTTTGCGGTTGCATATTACAATAACGATAAATTGGTTTCATTCGATGTATTAGATTTAAACGATTGTATGCCGGAATTTACCTCGGGTGAAATCAGTAAGAGCACAGCGGTTACAGACAAAGCTTTTGATGAAGTGGCTGTATATTGCTGGGATACAGTATCAGGTATGACATCATATTGTGAGCCATTATATTTTACAGGAGAATAATAAGATGAAAAAACTGACATATTTATTTATTTTAATATTAACCCTATGTATAGCACCGTCGGCGTTTGCCGACGGTACGGTAAGCTTAAATCTTTCTCAAAGCAATTCCGAGCGTGGAAATATCGTTTTTGAAAATGATGTTCCCGGTTACACGGCTGAAATAAAGAGTAACGGAAGCGTGCCTTACAGTGCGGTTTTAAAATACGAAGTAAAAAATGAAGCAGATACTGTGGTTTGGGAAAAAACAGAAAACGTTACGCTTGCACCGAAAGCAAAAGTGGTAAAAAGCGTTGCGCCTGCAATCAGCGAATACGGAGTTTTCACTCTGAGTGCAACAGTTACGGGAGCTTTCGGCGAGGCCACAGACTCAAAGGAATTTGGATTTACGGCGAGAAACAAAATAAGAAACAGTATTTTGGGCGTTCAGACTCACTTTATTAACTTCCCGTACATTGAGGAGAAAGAACCTACCAAATACATAACATCAAATATGGGCAGCTCATGGCTGCGTGAAAACTTCAGGTGGGCGGCTATAGAAACCGCAACATCTCAATACGTTATGCCCGAAGCATATGAGGAGTATGTCGAGGAATTTACTTCGGCGGGAAATAATTTAATAATTATAGCGGATCCGCTTAACTCACTGTATGACGGCGGCGAATTCCCCAAAACGAAAGATGGTATTGAAGCGTTTGCAAAATATTGTGCATATATTGCAAAACATTTCGAGGGCAAGGTTAAAGCAATAGAAATCTGCAACGAGCCGGACCTTGAAGCATTTACAATTCGTGATATAACCGGTGACGAATATGCAAAAGTTCTTAAAAAAGCATATGACGCAGTAAAAGAAGTCAATAAAGAAATTACCGTTATCGGCGGCTCATTCTGCAGTCACAGAAGCGACCACAATAAAGAGTTTTTAACTCAGTTTGCCGATGAGGTAAACAAGAACGGCGGTTGGAAAAATTATATGGACGTTGTAAGCTATCACCCTTACAGTGCAAACGGCGTGTACTCGGACGAAGTTCCTCAAATGACTTTTTTGCAGAACCTGGACTATGTGCATGAAAAGTTGGGTTCGGACATGCCGGTATGGATAACCGAATACGGTACTTCCACCGAAGATACGACAGGCAATGAGGTGTTCTCCGATAAACAGCAGGCGGCAGATCTTGTAAGAACAATAACCGCCGCAATGTCGGAGCAGACAATAGAGGAATTTAATATTTACAATTTACGTGAAAAAAATAATGTTACCAACCCGAGAGAACAGCATTTCGGCATTGTAAAAGGAAATTATGACGCAAAGCCTGCAAGCGTTGCTGTCAGTTACCTGAACAAGGTATTGGGCGGAGCGGAATTTACGGAGAAGTATGCAAACAGAGGATATTATTCGGGAACGGAACTTCTTTTGCAGTCAAACAGAAAGTTTGATGCATACAAATTCAGCAAAAACAATGCGGATATATTTGTTCTGTGGGGACATACGGGCGCTTCGGCAACTCTTTCGGTTTACCGTCAGGGCACGGATGCAGTAACTTACAGCGAAACGGCTGATACCGCAACCGTTGCGGTACCTGCCGACAGTATTGCGGAAATCCGTGATATGTACGGCAATATAATAGAGGGAAGTCAGACGGCACTTTCCGAAACTCCCGTTTTTGTTATCTGCAAGCCCGGATTTAAAATAACGGAAAACGGAGAAAAAATCAACGTAACAGGCGTAACCGATAAAGCGTTTACCGATGTAACTCTTATGGCAAAAAGAAGAGGCAGTCTTGATAATTCCGTTATAGCTCTGGCACAGACAACGAGCGACGGCAACGGAATATTCAATTTCAGCTTAAATATCAACGAGGGCGACGCATATGTACTTTATGTTGCCGAAAGCGGAGAAAAGAGTGCATATAATCAACGTGAATGCGCATATGAAACAGCGGTTGAATATACCATAAACGGAATTAAGACGGATAATCTTCTTAATGTAAAAGCAGGAGACGTCGTAAGAGCAACGCTCACGGTCAATAAGATTACAGACGACAGCAAAAAGCTGTTGTTTATCGGAGTGATACGCAAAGAGAACGGCGAATTCTTCTGCGCGGACACAGACAATATTGTATGGAATGAAAATTCCGCAGTTGCAAATGTTGAATTAACAATTAACAGCGATTCAGACGCAGATTTGCTTGAGTTTATGCTTTGGAATGAGAACTTATTCCCTGTAAGCAAAAAAGTTCGGTTCGGAAGATAAACTTAAAAAAAGTTAATTTGCTTTGAAATGTCGGAAAGGAATTTTTTAAATGAAAAAGCGTACTTTGATAAGCATTGTAAGTGTATTCGTTTTATCAGCGTATTGTACATGCGCTCACGCAGCGTCTTTACCTGATATTAAATATGATTACTCAAACAATAGACTTGAAATTAACGGAGACTCCTCCGATAGCAGAGTAATTCTGCAAATATTAAAATACGGTAAGTCTATTTCGGACATTACAGATGATACGGCAGATATTAATACAATACTTTATGCAAAGGAGTATACCTGTGATGAAAACGGCAAGTATTCCTTTGCTGTGAGGTATGCTGACCCTGACGAAACAACATTTACCTCCGGAGAGCATAATGCGTATTTGAAGCTTAATAACGAAATAATTGACTTCAAGGTGGATTTGTTCAGCAATAAAGACTATGAAACTGTTGTACCCCTCTTAAACAGCTATGCGGACGGCAGCGATGCCGCAAACTTCAAATCCACCCTTGAAGCCAATCAAAAGCTATTGGGCATAAACGAAGATGTGTATGCAAAACTGACAGCGTCGGACGCATTGATCCCTTGCATAAAATATGTTAGGACAAATCATCTGAACGCATCAAACAGCGTTGCCAATGCTCAGCTGTTAAACAGATTTTTGGTTATGCAATTGCTGAAAGAAAAATCCGCATTTGATACAGCGGTTGTTTTCGGAGATTGTTTTGAGGACAATTCCGCACTGTATTCCGATTATAAGGAATATGTTAAAACCGATGCGGCAAAGAGTTACTTCCTTTCAAGAATGAAAACATCGCTGCCCGAAGCGTATGTGTATGAGGATTTTGAAAATTCTTTCAAAAAAGCGCTTATGCTTACAACGGTAATGTATGCGTCGGGATACAAAGACGTAAAATACATTCTTACAAGCTACGGAACTTTAATCGGTATAACGGGAACGGCAAATGACAGCGTATACAGAAACATCATCGGAGAATACAATAATTGCACCGAACTGGCGGATAAGTATAAAAAACTTTTAAATCCGACCCCGACCCCGGGCGGTAACGGCGGAGGAACAGGCTCCGGCGGCGGCTCGTCAACTGTTCCCGCAACGCCTGCTAAAACACCGAATACAATTGAAAAAGTTTCGGTTAAGTTTGATGACATTGACGGTGTGGAATGGGCATCGGAGGCAATACTTGCGCTTGCGGATAAAGGAATAATAAACGGCAGAAGCGAAACGTCCTTTAAGCCGAACGATTATATAACACGTGAAGAATTTGCGAAAATTCTTGTATGCGCTATGGGGTATGATACGCTCAGCTACAGCAAAAACAACTTTACGGACGTAGATGATAATGCATGGTTCGTCAGATTTGTCAATATTGCTTATGAGAATAAAATCCTGAACGGCATCGGAGACGGAAAATTCGGCACAGGTGAAATGATTTCACGTGAAGATATTTCCGTTATGGTATGCAATGCAATGAAAGCTAAGGGTAAAACATTGCAGACAGCGGAGCTTGCCTTTGAGGACAGGGACAATATTGCCGGATATGCCATATACTCGGTTTTCGCTTTATACAAAATGGGAGTAATAAATGGTATCAGCGATACCCAATTCGATCCGAAAGGCAAAGCGACACGTGCCCAGGCGGCAAAGATTGTGTACGGGGTATTGGACAGTATTAAATAATTATGCAAAGGAGTAGAAAAAATGAACAATATCAAAAAAAGACTGTTGTGTTGTTTTTTAATGATTTTAATCAGCTTTGGAAATTTTGAAGGAACAATCTTTGCAAAAGAAAATGCGGAAAACGAAAATACGGCAAGCGAAAATGTAATCGACAGCGAATTGCAAGACGCCCTTGACGTTTTAAGACTGCTTGAAATAATTCCCGATTATTATGAATACAATTCTCCTTTTGAAACTACGGTTTCAAGAGGGGAATTCGTAGATACCGTGGCGAACATTATTAACGTATATAAATACGGCGACAGCAGTACCTACTACTATGATGTTCCCGCAACGCATTTTGCCTATGACAGTATCTGCACATTAACCGAGATGGGGATATTGTCGGGAACGGAGGATAAAAAGTTTAATCCCGATGCAATGATAGACCATGCCGCCGCTTATAAAATTCTTTTGGGAATGATGGGCTACGGCGAATATATGGAGTATAACGGAGGCTATCCCAACGGCTGCATTGCGGCGGCGGGGGCAACGGGCATTTTCGTTAATTCTTCTTCGCAGTATTTGACTCATGCCGAAATGTTCAGAATGATATACAGAGCATTGGATGTAAACATATATGAATCGGATTTGTCATCGGAAACAGGCAGATATGAAACAAAACTTTCCCAAGAAGATACACTTTTGTCTGTGTATCGCAAGATATACCGTGAGGAGGGTAATGTAAAAGGCGCTAAGCTGATCACACTCTCGGAAACAAGACTGAATAAAGAAAATGAAGTTTTGGTTGATGATATATCATACGAAACAGAATTTGATATGGAGCCGTATCTTGGCGAGGACGTTGAATTTTACTATCATAATGACGATAAAAATGACCAAAGAACAATATTGTGGGTAAAAAATAAAGGAAAAACCGATACCCTGGTATTGAATGTGGATAATGATGCGAAGTTTGATGAGAATACTTTTACATATACATATTACGGCGACAAAAACAAGAAAATTCAGTTGGACAGAGGCTTATTGCTGATATATAACGGAGTTGCCGTTGATGATAATTATGAGGAAATCTTTAATTTGCCGATATATGATGTAAAATTCATAAAGACCGGCAACGTGTATAAGACCGCTATAGTCAATGCATATGAAAATTATGTTGTGGATTCCGTCGATGTTAATAATGAATTTGTATATGATAAAATCGATCCGACAAGAGTGTTGAAACTGAATAATGATCTTTACGATTATATCAATATAACAAAGGTTGACGGAAGCGAGGCGGCGGTAGCGGATATTAGCAGCGGCAGTACCTTAAGTGTGTTCTTGTCAAAGGACAAAAGCAGAATAAGAGTAATAATTTCCGTGGAAAGCCGAACGGGAGCTGTAACCGGTATCAGCAGTAAAAACGGCGGCTATGACATCGGAATAGGTGAGAATACCTACAGAATACTGAATAAAAATTATAAAAATAATTTTGCAGCAGGCGACAGCGTTAAAATGTATATTGACCATAACGGTTATGCGGCATACATTTCCGTCGAATCGGGAAGTTCGTTCCCGGCATATCTTGTGTCAATGAATAAGACTCATGATGATACGCTGAACATAAAGTTATTCAAGAGCGACGGCAATATGGAATTTTTTGAAAGCAGACTGAAAATTACCGTTGACGGAAAGAAAAATTGCTCGGCAGATCAGGTTATAAAACTGTTATCAACGGACGGCAAGGTAGCCAGTCAGCTGGTGATTGCAAAAACGGCAAAAGACGGCAAAATTACAAGCCTTGATACGGCAACCTTTAATTCCGATCTGGAAAAAAAGGACAGCTCACTTCAAATGAATATGGATTATGCGGAAAGACATTATAAAATCCAGGGCTATTTCAATTTTGAAGCGGCAATCAACGATCAGACAATAATTTTCTCCGTGCCTATGAACGCATCAACGGCAGATGACAGCGATTATCGTATTATGCGCAAGAGTCAGTTTAAAGATGACACCAAGCATTATGTAATGTCATACAATATCGGCGATGATACGGGATATGAGCAATTCGTTGTAAGAAAAGAAAGCAGTGCCGGTATGGACTATGGCGATGAATTGCCGATATTGATTACCGGCAAGGGAAGTAAAGTTAATGATGATGATGAGTGCGTACAAACGATAGAAGGGTATCAGGGCAATAATTTAATCGAGGTTATGTCAAACGGAACAGTTTCCTTTGACGATTTAAAGCCGGGTATGCTTGTCAGACTTCGCTATATGCGTGACGGAAGTGTTGCAGGTAAGATAGTTTTATTTGACCCTGAAAATCCGCAGCTTTATTACACAACAGTAGCTCCGTTTAATAATATCTATGGCGTGGAGGTTGGCTTTGTCAATAACGTTATAGGCGATGTTATTAAAATCGGATATGGTACGGGCGCAAATGTAGACCACGTAACAAACTTGTTCTCATCACCTGTAATATTGGTTTGCGATAAGAATGATATTGAAAAACCGTACGTGGGCAACTTTACAGATGCAAGACGGTATACAAATGTTGAAGACGATTGTTCGACGGTTGTTCTGATAACAAAGCATTGTTCGCCTCGTCTGTATGTATTCTATAATAATTGATTGATATATCATATCAAAACTGTGTGTTAAGAGTATCGGCTGTTTAAACCCGGGAGTGCCGCAAATTTGCCGGCGCTTCGGGAAAAAACAGTTCTCAAAAAAATGTCGTTAGTCAACTTCAGCATATTTGGGAATTGGCACTTTGACGGAATGGAGAGTAAGTTTGAACATTAATGAAATATTATTAAGAGATCCGTACATTCTGGAAAAAGATAATACTTATTATTTGTATGGCTCAAGAGTGGGGGCAATTGCCGGGAAACCGGGATTTGATTATCAGGACGGATTGGAGGTGTACAAAAGCAAGGATCTTATAACGTGGAGTAAAGGTAAATCGTTGTTCGGGGACAAAGGCTTTTTTGAAAAAAAGTGTGAACTCTGGGCGCCGGAAATATACTGCTATAAAGGTAAGTATTATATGTTTGTAACCATTAAGCGGTATAATGACAGCAAGAATAAATGCAGAGGAACGTATGTGTTTACTTGCGATACGCCTGACGGTGAGTTTAAGCTTCACAGCGAAAATGCAATTACTCCTGCGGAATGGGAATGTCTTGACGGACATCTTTATATTGAAAACGACAAGCCGTATATGATTTTCTGTCACGAGTGGGAACAGGCAACAGACGGAGAATTTTGCGTAATAGAAATGGACGAAGAATTAAAACATTCTGTCGGAAACGCAAAAGTATTGTTTTCCGCATCGTCTGCCGACTGGGTTGTGTCAAAGGGTAACAACGTTTATGTATCCGACGGCCCGTTTATGTTTCGGGAGGACGGTATATTGTATATGCTGTGGTCGAGTTTTACGGATAAAGGGTATGCAATCGGATTATCCTATTCCGAATCGGGAAGCGTTATGGGAGAATGGAAACACTGCAGTAAGCCGATTTTTGATAAAGACGGCGGACATGCAATGCTGTTTAATACAGTAGATAACATTCGGAAAATTATTTTCCACACGCCTAATGCTTCGCTGAAATCTTCTCCGAAAATAGAGGATTTTGTTAAATGCGGAAAAAGGAATTATTCTATGTTGGGAGAAAGTAATTAAAACAGTATTGGAATTATAAGAGTAAGGAGTGATAGTTGTGAAAGAGAACAACAAAATAAAATTTAAGAAAATTATATCCGTGGCGGTTGCCGCAGCGTTATCC
>CAKSPN010000035.1 GCA_934481375.1 uncultured Clostridia bacterium | reverse complement strand
AGCTCATTGCACAGGACATCGTTTCGGGTCGAGTTTCCGAAAAAAAAGACAGCAACAGAAAAGTTCTGTTACCGTCCTCTGATTTTCAATAACGCATACAATGCCTTTTTGGTGTAGAAATAGGATATAATTCGGAGTGGCAAATGTATGCGTTACCATTTTTAAAAAGAAAAATATGTATTTTTCTTTTTAAACTTAGTTGTTTTCAGCTAAATCCTGGAGCATTTTCGGCTCTACGGGCTGATGTGCGCCGCCTGTTGAAGCAAGACCTACCGAGTAGATTGCTGCATCATAAGCTGCGTCTGCAATAAGAGTATTGATCATATCAAACATTACTGTTCTCCCCCTTTCGTGACCGCCATGCCGACAATCATTAAAACAACCACCGACAAAAGCGTTAATGATATAGTAATACCTGTTTTTATGCCGATATAGGCAAGTGTTGCCGAAACAATCGCCAGAAATACAGACATTATTATCGCTTTTATTTTGTTCCGTTTTTTCTGCTTCTCTTTGAGAGGCTTATTGGGGTGCTCTATCGGAGCAAGAAGCGCAATCACTATGACCGCCGCTGTATTTGCCGCCGCCGCATACTGCCACGGAACAGGACGCATGGACAACAGCACAACTCCCGAAAATGTGAGCATCATCGTAAGACGGCACAGCCAGAAAGTTCTTGCATGAAATCCTCCGCTGAACAATCTCAGTGTGCAAAACGAAAGAAGAAACACAACGCTGTCAAGAAACCTCCCTAAGATTAATCCCAAAATCATAATAATCGAAAAATTTATTATGTCCGACGTTATGAGTTTAAGACCGTAAAAGTAAACTTCTTTTTTCTCTTCGGGTATGATGTTTTTTCTCACATAATACTCGGTTAAACAATTTAAAACCTTGTCCATAATTTTCCTTTGTCCTTTCAAAAATAAGTATAGCAGATATTTTTTTAAAATCAATCCCCTTGGCATGATTGACGCAGTTTTGGCATAATTAACGCAAAAAAAATAGTCATATTCAGAGAATACGACACGCTTTGACAAAATGCGATAAAAAATTCATACGAAAAAAATATTTATTGGTACGAAAAAAATACGGAGCCGGTATACTTCGCTTTATTCAAAATTTAAAAGTGTCACAGTTTTATATTGGATCGTTATATGCAAAAAATTCCTTTCATAATATTCATATCAATCAACTTTTGATAAGTATATCACGTTTTCATAATTTTATCAAGTGCAAAATGCACGCAATATAAAATTACAAAATCATTGTATATAATTTTGTATTTTTTGCATATATAATATAGTTGAAAGGAGCGATTGCTTATGTTTAAGGTACGTCATGCGGAGGAGTCTGTAAACAGAACATTCAGATTTCCGAAGTCTTTGCTTGATAAAATGTCCGTTATTGCACAAAAGGAAAGTGTGTCATTAAACAACTTTGTTGTGCAATGTTGTGAATATGCTATTGATAATTTAAGCAATTCCTCCGATGAAACGGACAATTAATGTCTGCTTCAGACCGATTTTTTGCTAAGTAAACACAAAAAATGCATTTAACTTATTAAAAATCGAGAAATTTAACAAGTTAAATGCAAAAACGTGTTTTTATTTATTAACTTTTGTTTCATGGAATATATACATACCGTCATCGGAGCGTGTAATGTACAAAAACACTTTCGGGTATCCGGGGCGGAGTATGACCGTTGCCCAGCCGTCGCCCGACGCTGTAATGGGTGTATAAACAGAGTTGGGATAATGCCCCTTTACATACCTCGAAACGGCGCTGTGCTGATCCTTAAAGCGCCATTTATTAAACACACCCTTGCCCGTTACGGCGCTGTATACGCCCGCAACGGCAAGCGTTCCGAGAAATATTTTGCTTTTCTTTTTCATAACAATCTCCATTCTGTTCGGCAACCGAACGCATCAGCTGTCCAAACCGTGATATTCTCCGTAAACGTCACGCTTGGGAACATTTCTGTCGGCGGCGGTTTTTTTAATTGCTTCCTTTGAAGTTAGTCCGTCATTTATGTATTTTTCCACGTGCTCCGTTACGGAAAGCGCAGTCCACCATTCCTCCGTATCATCGCTCTTTTCCCGTGCGCCCTCTATAATAAGAACATACTCGCCTCGGGGCGAACGCTCCTCATAGAGCGAAAGCGCATCGGCAAGCGTTGTTCTTATAACCTCCTCGTGCAGTTTTGTAAGTTCACGCACGAGCGCAATTTTTCTCTCACCGCCGAACGCCGCCGCCATATCGGCAAGCGTTGTTCTGAGTTTATGCGGTGCTTCGTAAAAAATGAGCGTATGCGTATCGTTTTTAAGCGACGCCAAATGCTCCGTCCTGTGCCGCTTATTCACCGACAGAAATCCCTCAAAGGAAAATCTGCGTGTGGGAAGTCCCGAAAGTATAAGCGCATTTATCCCTGCAACGGGACCGGGTACGGACGTGACCGTAATATCGTTTTCTATGCACAGCTTAACCAAATCCTCGCCGGGGTCGGAAATTGCCGGCGTACCGGCGTCCGAAACCTGCGCCACGTTTTTTCCGTCCTTTAAAAGCGATATTATATACTCGCCCTTTTCACGCTTATTATGCTCATGATAGCTTGTGAGCGGTTTTGAAATCCCGAAATGATTAAGCAGCTGCACGGTGCGCCGTGTATCCTCGGCGGCAATCAAATCAACGCTCTCCAGCACCTCCAGGCATCTTGCGGAAATATCGCCCAAATTGCCTATCGGCGTGGCGCACAGGTATAATGTTCCGTTCAATTATGCTCCTCTTTTCTGTTATAAATTCTGTTTATTTCGTCCGAATAGCTCCCGTCCGCATTGTAAACATAAAGCGGAGGAAGCATCTTAAGCTCCCTGCCTCCGCATCGTGCGCCCTCGACAAGCACGAGATTTGCCGCCTTTTCGGCGTTCGGCTGTACAAAGCGCAGTCTTTTCGGCTCGATTTTATACTTGCGCATGCCGCAGATGATGTCCGCAAGGCGTGACGGACGGTGTACCATAAAAAATCGTCCCTGCGGTATTAAAAGCTGTGCGCTTACCCGAAGCACATCATCAAGCGTGCATTTTATTTCGTGGCGTGACAGCGACAGCGTATCGGTTTCGTTCACAAGTCCCTTGCCGCACTCCATATACGGGGGATTGCAGGTTATCTTATCAAACGTGCTTTTTCCGTATATTTCACAGGCATTGTTCAAATCGCCCTCAGTTATATGTATTCTGTCCTCCAGAGAGTTCATTACAACACTGCGCTTTGCCATATCGCATATATCGTGCTGTATTTCCAGTCCGCATATATCGGGTGCGGCTGTTTTTGCGCTCAAAAGCAGCGGCACAATACCCGTTCCCGTACACAAATCAAGCGTGCGTGAGGACGGTGCGTCCTTTGCGAAATCGGACAGAAGCACGGCGTCTATTCCGAATTTGAAACCGTTTGCTTTTTGCAGAATAACAAGTCCGTTAAGCTGTAAATCGTCTATGCGCTCGTCATTATTCGGCTGCATTTTCAATCACCGCAAAGCTTATTTCACCCATTGCGGCAACCTGACCTTCAACGGTCGCCTTAACGTTTGCCTTACCCATACCGTGGCGGTAAACCAAAAGCTCCGCAGACAGTTCGAGCGTATCGCCCGGCACTACCTGACGGCGGAATTTGAAATTATTTATTCCCGTAAACACGCCGAGCTTACCTTTATTTTCGGGCATTGACAGAAGCATTACCGCCCCTGCCTGTGCAAGCGCCTCGCATATGAGAACGCCCGGCATAATCGGATTTCCGGGGAAATGTCCCTGGAAAAACGGCTCGTTCACCGTCACGTTTTTTATGCCCTTTATACTCTTTCCCTCGTCAAGCTCCACTATCTTATCAATAAGAAGAAACGGATAGCGGTGCGGAAGAATTTTCTGAATATCGATATTGTTTAACATAATTAAATTCCTTTCTCAATCACGTATATATGCTTTTTTATGATAAATGTGCGTCGGGTCGGAAACGGTGTCTATCGCCTCGAGCGCACGCCCTGCGCCGAGTGCGACGCAATCGACCGGCGACGGTGCAATACTGCACTTAACTCCCGAAACCTCCGTAATTCTGTCGCCCAGACCGTAAATCAGCGAGCCGCCGCCCGTCATAACAATGCCGTCGTCTATGATGTCGCCGTGAAGTTCGGGGGGAGTATCCTCCAAAACCTCACGCACACGCTCGCAGATATTGAACACAAAATCATCAAATATCGGATAAATCTCGTTTGACGAAATCATAACGCTCTGCGGCAGTCCCGACGAAACGCCGAGTCCCTTTGCGCTGTACACAAGTTCTTTCTCACGCGGGATAACACAGCCTATTTCACGCTTTATATCCTCTGCCGTCCTCGGACCTATGAAAAGTCCCTTTTCCTTTTTCATATACCGTATTATCGCCTCGGTAAACTCATCGCCGGCAATTTTTAAAGAACGGCTCGCAACCACGCCGCCGAGCGACATTACCGCAATATCCGTAGTTCCGCCGCCGATGTCGACAACCATTGTACCGTGCGCCCTTGAAATATCAAACCCTGCGCCGAGCGCCGCCGCAACGGGTTCTTCTATAATATAAATATCCTTTGCGCCCGCCTCACGTGCGGATTCTATTACGGCTCTCTGCTCAACATCGGTTATACCGCTCGGCACGCACATCATAATTCTCGGATGCCCTGCGGTAAACGAAATTGATTTTTTAAGGAACAGCCGTATCATCTCCTGCGTGAGCGTAAAATTGGATATTACGCCGTCGATAAGCGGACGTACTGCGTGAATATTAGGCGGTGTTCTGCCTATCATAAGCAGTGCATCACGCCCCACTCCGCACACGCTGTCGGTATCGGTGTTCACCGCAATGACCGTCGGCTCACGCAGAACAATGCCCTTATTTTTTATATACACCTGAACGGTTGCCGTACCGAGGTCTATGCTTATATCGTTACCAAACATTTTCTATTCTCCGCTTTCGTTCATAGGTTACAAATCTGAAATCAAGTCCGTTTTCGGAATACGTTTCCGATTTTGAGGTTATATGCCAGCCATCATCGCCGTCAAGGTCGGGGAGATATGCGTCCGCCTCGCTTTCGCTGTCTATGCGTGTTATGTACGCCTTATCGCACATCGGGAGCAAAAGCCTGTATATTTCCTCGCCGCCTATAACAAAAATATCGTTTGTATCATACTTTTCAAGCTCTTTTTTGAGCATTTCAATATCGGTGCAGATTACCGCCCCGTCCTTTTTATACTCTGCGTTTCTCGTAAGCACGATATTCACACGGTTTTTGAGCGGATTTTGCCCCGGAAACGATTCGAGCGTTTTTCTGCCCATAACAACCACCTTGCCCGTGGTTGTTGTACGGAAAAACTTCATATCTCCCGGAATGGAATACAAAAGCTTTCCTTTGTTGCCTATTGCCATATTTTTGTCCGCCGCCGCTATCAAATTCATAAACAAAACCGTCCTTTTTTGGTTAAATTGCAACAGGTATTTTCGTTTTAAGCTCGTGGTATTTGTAATCTATAAGCTTAAAATCATCGGGAGTGAATTTATAAAAATCCGTAATGTCGTTCACTTCAAGCTTTGGAGCGTCATACGGGGTTTTTGCTATTATTTCCTCCACTATTGGAATATGCCTGTCGTATATGTGTGCGTCCGCAATTACGTGTACAAATTCGCCCGGAACAAGTCCCGAAACCTTTGCCATCATAATCATCAGCGCCGAATACTGCACCACGTTCCAGTTATTTGCCGTGAGCATATCCTGCGAACGCTGATTTAATATACCGTTTAATTTATTCCCCGTCACGTTAAAAGTCATACTGTATGCGCACGGGTACAAATTCATCTCGTGCAAATCCTCATGCACGTATATGTTCGACATAATCCTGCGTGACGCCGGATTATGCTTTAAATCGTAAATAATTCTGTCCACCTGGTCAAACTCGCCCTCGGGATACTTGTGCTTTATCCCCAGCTGATAGCCGTATGCCTTGCCGATACTGCCGTTCTCGTCCGCCCATTCGTCCCAGACGTGGCTGTGCAGGTCATGAATATTGTTTGACTTTTTCTGCCATATCCACAAAAGCTCGTCAACTGCGCTTTTGAGGTACGTTCTGCGGATTGTGAGAATTGGGAACTCCTTCGACAAATCGTAGCGGTTTACTATGCAGAAGCTTTTGACGGTATGCGCCTTTGCGCCGTCCGCCCAGTGCGGACGCACGTCAAGATGCTCGTCCGAAAAACCGTGTTCTATTATCTGTTTGCAGTTATCAATAAAAATATTATCTGCCAAACTCATATTTATCATTCCTTTCAGTTTGCGGCGTTTTTTTGCATTTCAAGATATTCGTCATACGTGCACATACGGTCGACAATCGTACCGTCCGCCTTTATATCGATAATTCTGTTTGCAATCGTGTTTATAAACTCATGGTCGTGCGAGGCAAATATCACGTTGCCTTTAAACGCCTTAAGACCGTTGTTTACCGCCGTAATCGACTCCAAGTCGAGGTGGTTTGTGGGTTGGTCGAGCAAAAGCACGTTTGATCCGAAAAGCATCATACGAGAGAGCATACAGCGCACTTTTTCACCGCCCGAAAGCACCTGAACCTCCTTAAACACATCATCGCCCGAGAACAGCATTCTGCCCAAAAATCCACGTATATACGTTTCGTTCTGCGTTTCAAAGCCTTCGGGACTGAACTGTCTGAGCCAGTCTATAAGATTAAGCGTACAGCCGTCAAAATATTTTGAATTGTCCTTGGGGAAATAGCTCCGTGAGGTGCTTACGCCCCATTTTATACTGCCTTCGTCAGGCTCGCTCTCCTCCGCAAGGATTTTCATAAGTTCCGTAACGGCAAGCTCGTTATCGCCTATTACGGCGATTTTATCGTCGTGATTCATTGTAAAGGAAATGTTGTTTAAAAGCTTTTCGCCGTTTAAGGTTTTTGAAATTCCCTCGACAAACAACAAGTCCTTGCCTGCCTCTCTGTCCATATCAAAGCCGACGAACGGATAACGCCTTGAGGACGCCGGAAGTTCCTCAACGGTAAGCTTATCGAGCATTTTCTTTCTGCTGGTCGCCTGCTTGGATTTGGATTTGTTCGCCGAGAAACGGCGGATAAAGTTTTGCAGTTCGGAGATTTTCTCCTCCGCTTTTTTGTTCTGCTGTTTTATCATACGCTGAATAAGCTGGCTCGACTCGTACCAGAACTCATAGTTTCCGACATACATTTTGATTTGAGTATAGTCTATGTCGACAATGTGCGTGCAGACAACGTTAAGAAAATATCTGTCATGCGAAACGACTATGACCGTTCCGCTGTAGTCCATAAGAAATTCCTCCAGCCAGTCGATAGCCTGTATATCGAGGTGGTTTGTAGGCTCATCCAGGAGAATAATGTCGGGGTTTCCGAAAAGCGCCTGTGCAAGCAGCACCTTGACTTTTTCGTTACCGTCAAGCTCGGACATCATCTTATACATAACGCTCTCGTCAAGTCCGAGTCCCTGTATCATCTTCGATGCGTCAGACTCCGCCTCCCAGCCGTCCATTTCCGCAAATTCCGCCTCAAGCTCGGCGGCTCTTATGCCGTCCTCATCGGAAAAATCGGGTTTTTCGTAGAGGGCGTCCTTTTCTTTCATTATGTCATAGAGCTTTTTGTTGCCCATAATTATCGTATCGAGAACGGTATATGCGTCATATGCGAAATGATCCTGTTTAAGGATAGACATTCTGCAGTTGGGGTCGATTGAAACGCTTCCGGTTGTCGAGTCAAGCTCGCCCGAAAGAATTTTCAGAAAAGTGGATTTTCCCGCACCGTTTGCGCCGATTATACCGTAGCAGTTTCCGGGGGTGAATTTGAGGTTTACGTCCTTGAAAAGCGATTGTCCGCTGAAATTAAGACTTACGTCCGTTACTGTGATCATTAAATTTCTCCAATCATAAGTTATAATACGTATAAATTATACTATATTTTACCCCTAAAAGCAATACCCCGACGCCCGAAAAATTTAATTTATTGTTGACAAAAAATCCGAACGGGAGTATAATGAATATAGAAAAAGGCAGGACCTTGAACGGTTATGCCAAAATTAAAGTTTTCAAAGAAATAGCCCTAACTTTGGTCGGTGGGGGCTATTTTACTTTTACCGTAAATATTACGAAAAACACTATAATGAAAATTATAATTCTAATTATGTAATTTTTCATAATAACCACCTCCTTTCGGAGAGTGGCATAACCGCCCGGGTCTTACGCCGTTTACAAATCCTGCCTTGCCGGAAAATCCGGCAAAATATATTATACACCGAAAAGCGGATTATTTGTATTAGAAACATCTTGCATTTATGTTAAAATATGCCGACAAAAAATTTTTTTAAAATTTTTCTTGACAAACAAAACCCGGGGTGCTATAATGGCAGTAGAATAGATGAGTTTAGAGTAGAATAGAATAGATGAGCAGAGGACATTTCTGTATATTTTAGTAGTTTGCATACTATAGACTTATTTGTTCTATAGTATTTTTTTATGCAGAAAGGAATGAGTATTATGAACGTACCGTACAAAATTTATTTATCAGAAGATGAGATGCCGAAGAAATGGTATAATCTCAGAGCCGATATGAAAAACAAACCGGCGCCCATTTTAAACCCCGGAACATTAAAGCCGGTTACGGCAGAGGAGCTGGAGGGAATTTTCTGTAAAGAGCTTGTTAATCAGGAATTGGATGACACAACGCCGTATATAGATATTCCCGAAGAAATTTCGGATTTCTACAAGATGTACCGTCCGTCGCCGCTTGTAAGAGCGTATTTTCTTGAAAAGGCGCTCGGCACACCGGCAAAGATATATTACAAATTCGAGGGAAACAACACCTCGGGAAGCCATAAGCTTAATTCGGCGATTGCGCAGGCATATTACGCAAAGAAGCAGGGGCTTAAAGGCGTAACCACCGAAACAGGAGCGGGACAATGGGGAACGGCGCTTTCAATGGCCTGCTCGTTCTTCGATCTGGACTGCAAGGTGTTTATGGTAAAGGTTTCGTATGAGCAAAAGCCGTTACGCCGTGAGGTTATGCGGACATACGGCGCAGACGTTACGCCGTCGCCGTCGCTTACCACGCAGGTCGGCAAAAAGATACTTGAAGAATTCCCCGACACAACGGGAAGTCTCGGCTGTGCGATTTCCGAGGCGGTTGAGTCGGCGGTAACACACGAGGGATACAAATATGTACTCGGTTCGGTGCTTTCGCAGGTGCTTTTGCATCAGTCGGTAATCGGACTTGAAACAAAAGCCGCACTCGACAAATACGGCATAACACCCGATATTATAATCGGCTGTGCCGGCGGCGGCAGTAACCTCGGCGGACTTATCGCACCGTTTATGGGCGAAAAACTCAGAGGTGAAAAGGATTACAGATTTATCGCCGTTGAACCGGCGTCGTGTCCGAGCCTGACGAGAGGAAAGTTTGCATATGATTTCTGTGATACGGGTAAGGTTTGCCCCTTACAGAAGATGTACACACTGGGAAGCGGATTTATTCCGTCCGCAAACCATGCCGGCGGATTAAGATACCACGGTATGAGCGCAGTGCTTTCACAGCTGTATCATGACGGATTTATGGAGGCTGTTTCGGTTGAGCAGACAAAGGTATTCGAGGCGGCGCAGATGTTTGCGAGAGTTGAGGGAACGCTCCCCGCTCCCGAAAGCAGCCATGCAATACGTGCGGCAATAGACGAGGCGCTCAAATGCAAGGAAACAGGCGAAGAAAAGACGATTGTATTCGGACTTACCGGCACGGGATATTTTGATATGACAGCATACAAAAACTACAATGACGGAAATATGACCGACTATATCCCGACAGACGAAGATTTGAAAAAAGGCTTTGACGCACTTCCTAAAGTAGACTAAATAAAAAGGCGATGTAAAAATAATTTTACATCGCCTTTTTGCGGCGTTTTTAGTATTTACGCCTCAGAATTTGTCGCAGTTATTTTCTTTATTATTGTTCTGCTTCTGATTTGTTTTCTGATTTTGGTTCTGATTTTGCTTTTGATTCTGTTTCTGATTTTGGTTCTGGTTCTGTTCTTTGTTGTTGTTAAAATCCATTGTTATAAGCCTCCCTTCACACGCATATTATTGACGCAAAAAATACGTTTTATTCAAGCAAAATATTGAAATTTATAAAAAATCGGTGTATAATGTGTACGATTTATCAAACGGGAGAAACTGCAATGGAAAGAAACGATTTTTTCGGAACGGAAAGCATAGGGCGGATACTTTTGAAGATTGCGCCGCCGGTGATGCTGGCACAGCTGATACAGGCACTGTATAATATAGTAGACAGTTTTTTTGTGGGCAAGTACAGCGCGGACGCACTTACGGCGCTGACGGTTATTTATCCGCTTCAGCTTATAATCATAGCGCTTGCCGTGGGAACGGGCGTTGGCGTGAACACATATATGGCGAGAAAATATGCGCAGAACAGACCGAAAGCGGCGCAGGGAGCGGCAGGCTCTGCGGCGGTGCTTGCGGTTTTGTCGTGGGCGGTGTTTGCGGTGATTGCGAACGTTTTTATGCTCCCGTACGTGAAAACCTCCGCAACGGAGCCGGGAGCGATAGAACAGGCTGTTATATACGGAAGAATAGTGTGTACGGGCGCACTCGGCACGTTTCTTGAGGGAAGCTGGTCAAAGATATACCAGTCGAGAGGAAATATGCGTCTGCCTATGGCGGCGCAGGTTGTCGGTGCGCTTACAAACGTTGTGCTTGACCCGATTTTGATATTCGGACTCGGACCGTTTCCCGAAATGGGAGCGGCAGGTGCGGCGTATGCCACGGTTGCCGGGCAGTTTGTTGCGGCGGCGGTAACATCGGGCGCATTTTGCAAATCGCCGAAATTTTCCGAATTTAAGCATTACACAAAACGGATATACTTTTTCGGGTATTCGTCAATTGTTATGCAGCTGCTTTTCACCGTATACATAGTAATGCTTAACGTTATACTTGCGAAATTTTCGGACGCCGCCGTTACGGTATTGGGACTTTACTACAAAGCGCAAAGCTTCTTTTTCATACCGCTTATAGGACTTGAAACCTGTATAGTCCCCGTTTTGAGCTATAATTATGCGAGAGCGGAATACGGGCGGTGCCGCAGTGTGATGAAATATTCGTTTATAATATCGCTTTTGTTTATGCTTGTGGGGATATTCTTTTTTGAATTTATGCCCGAAACGCTTATGCGGCTGTTTTCGGCGTCGGACGAGGTGATGAGCATAGGCAAAATCGCATTCCCGATAATAGGCGCAAGCTTTATCCCGGCAGTGTTTTCGCTTATGACGCCGGTGTTTTTCCAGGCGATAGGCAAAGGCGGACAAAGCCTTCTGCTGTCGCTGACAAGGCAGATTTTCGTGCTTGTGCCGGTGTTTTGGGCAATGTCGAAAATAGGGCTTAACTATACGTGGACGGCATTCCCGGCGGCGGAACTTTCCGCAGGGATACCGGGATTGATTTTGTATGCGCACCGTATTGCAAAATGGAAACAAAAATAAAAATCCGCA
>CAKSPN010000034.1 GCA_934481375.1 uncultured Clostridia bacterium | reverse complement strand
TCTGTCCCACGTAATGAATGACGAATGTCTTGTTTTACAGTATTTTGCATACACAGACTGGAAATCGACAAATATACAGCCGTGCTTTTCCGCAAGCTTACGGCAGATTTCGCCGTATTCGTCCATTCTTTTGCGCATTGCGTCTTCACGATTGGGTTCTATGTAGTACGGGGTAATGATAAATACGCCCTTTACCTTATTTTTTACCGATTTTATCATTTTTTCAAGGTTTGCCTCATACTCGTCGGGCATTACCTGATAGTCAAACATCGCCGGAGTGTCAAACTGACGCCAAACATCATTTATTCCTATGCAAATCGATACCCAATCGGGTTTTAAATTAACGACGTCACGGTCAAAGCGTGCAAGCAAATCACGGCTTGTGTTTCCGCTCGTACCCGAATTGGTCACTCTTACTCTTACCTCGGGATAAAATGCCGCAAGCATATTATCGATAATTCTTACATAGCTTTTGCCGAGATTATCAAACAATCCCTCGCCCACAGGCTGTGCACTTTCCATATCCGTTACCGAATCACCTGCAAATACTATTCTGTCACCGTCTTGAAAAATCATTTTTATTTACCTCCGTTTTTTTATATATGACAAAAACGGAGTCGCCGCACTAAGCAACAACTCCGTGTATAGGCTGATTATCTTGCGTTTTTAGCTGTCTCAACCAATTTTGCAAATGCCGCAGGGTCTGCTATAGCAACCTCGCTGAGCACCTTTCTGTTCATCTCTATACCGGCTTTCTTCAAACCGTTCATAAATGTCGAATAATTCATACCGTTCATCTTAGCGGCTGCGCTTATTCTGGCAATCCAAAGACGTCTGAAATCTCTCTTCTTTCTCTTTCTGCCAACATACGCATTCTGCATTGAACGCATAACCGCCTGCCTTGCGACTCTGTACTGTCTGCTCTGAGCGCCGTAAAAGCCTTTAGCAAGCTTTAATATTTTCTTATGTCTTTTTCTGGTATTTAAAGCACCTTTAACTCTTGCCATTGTTTTTCAACCTCTCTTTCGATTATTTGTAAGGAATAAGCTTTTTGATTACTGCTGCATTAGCTTTTGCACAGTAAGCTTGCTTTCTTAAATGTCTCTTTCTCTTTGTTGTTTTCTTATTCAGAATGTGTCTTCTGAACGCTTTGTTCATCTTAACCTTACCGTTTTTAGTAAGATTGAATCTCTTGGCAGCGCCTCTGTGTGTTTTTATCTTAGTCTTAGCCATAATGTCCACTCCTTCCGGTTTTTATATACAATTATGATAAAGGTGCGAGAAACATCAGCATATTTCTGCCCTCTAATTTAGCAGGTCTTTCTACAGTACCGGCCTCCTTGGTCTGCTCGGCAAATCTCTCCAGGAGAGTATACCCGATTTCAGAATGACTTACCTCACGTCCTCGGAAACGCACCATAACCTTTACCTTATCGCCGTTTTTCAAAAACTTGATTGCGTGTTTGCATTTTGTATTGAAGTCGTTCGTGTCAATCGAAGGTGAAAGCTGAACTTCTTTGATGTTGACCACCTTCTGATTTTTGCGGTTTTCTTTCTCACGCTTTGAAAGTTCAAACCGATACTTGCCGTAATCCATTATCTTGCACACAGGCGGCTTTGCCTGCGGAGCAATCTTTACAAGATCAAGTCCACGATCATTTGCCAGCGCCTGCGCTTCAGCAGCACTCATAACGCCCAGCTGACCGCCGTCCTCCGAAACCACACGGAGTTCGCTGTCACGAATTTGTTCATTCACTTGCAGGTCATTCTTACTAATTGTTAATCCCTCCCATAATTTATGCCCGTTTGCGGACATCAAGTTTACCTTACATTCCAATAAAAAAACGGATATCACTATCCGCACACAAATAAGCCTGAGCTTAATGTATTTACCGTAAAACACGAAAGCCGTACGGTGAGAACGGATAGTCCTGCTTGTTTTCTTACTCAAATATTATAACAGCAATTGCCTTTGTTGTCAAGTATTTTTTTAAATTTTTTTACGATGCGGATTAAAAAATCCGCACCGCAAAATTTTCTTCTCTTTATGGCTCTACGGTTATTCTTCTGCAGAACACCGTTTTTCTTTTTACGCCGTTCTCGTCCGGGAAATAAAAGTCACAGTTGAATATAAGCGCACTGTTTTCGTCGACGGGTATCAGCGTGCAGTTATTGCAGGCTCCGTCCCAATCATGAAAGGTTTTCGGCTCATTTTTCACATTCGCAAGATGCGAGCGGTCGCCCGGAGTCATAAGTTCAATCGGCTCTATCCATTTTGTGCTGTCATCATTCGGGCAAGCAGTTACAAACATTCCCGGGCGTGCAAAACACAAAAGAGTTACGCTGCAGTCAAGTCTGCAAAGGCTCGGATAAACGCCGGTAAACGAAAACTCCTCGGGTGCGGACCATGTTTTTCCCATATCGTATGACCTTGACATATACATCGGCGCCCACTCGATACCCGTTGAGCCGTACCATGCTGAACGCATAAACCAGCACATTGATCCGTCGTCAAAAAACGCAATTTCATTATCGGAAAATCCGCCGCTTAAATAAGGATATTTATTTCCGTCGGCAGGATATTCCATATGAGCGTACTGCTTAAATGTATAGCCGTTATCTTCGGAGCGGAAAATCTCTGCCGAATAATAAGGACTGTACTGTTTCGTTTTCGGGTCGATATGTCCCTCGCCCGAAAAAGCGGTTATCCAGACAGCGCCGTCGGGTCCGATTTTCGGTACGCCCGTCGGGAAAATGCCTTTCATATACGGATTTTTGAATGTATCGTCCGAAAATACCACACGTGTGAGATACGGCCATTCAAGCTTGCAATATTCCTCCCTAACCTCACCGCTTGCGGTTTTTCTTATCATATACCACTTTTTCTCGCTTAAAGAGTCGGGAAGCCTGTCCGCATTATACGCACGGATAATATATCCGCAATGCGATGTCACGCCGTCCTGCTGTGGAAATGTCCCCTCCTCCGCTTTTTTTGAATAATCCGTTCCCGGTGTCAATTCGAGAAAGCTCGGAATTTTGTAATCGCTCACATCTATTGCGGACACTCTCGGGAAAGTAATTGTATCGCCGTTGGGTAGTTTCAAGCCGCAGTCAGCAATAATATCGGGAGTGGTTTCCTGCCACGTTTCCCCCTTATCCCCGCTCACAAACCAAAGCTTGCCGTCGCCGTAGGTTTTTATCGAGTCCTCGCCCACATGGACGGAAACCGCAATCTTATCTCCCACCTTGTAAGGCGTCGGGAACTGATACGGTCCCCACATACCCTCCTCGGGACGGATACCCCTCACAACTACTTTTTCGTCACCGACTTTAATTTTCATTCTTCTTACCTACCTTTCTGTTCCATACGGGTAGTGTCAAAGCGCAGACTGCTGTTCCGAGAACAGCTATACCTGCCCAAAGCGAAACCGTCGGCAGCCAGCCGAACGCATTTGAAAAAAGTACAATGCCGTACACCGAAACCGCACTTCCGACATATGTAAATGAATTGAGAACGCCCGAAAGCAAAGAGCCTTTTCCCGTTGACGCATATGCCTTCGGTACCATACTTACAAGCATCAGATTTATTCCGTTCATACAGCCCACAACCGTTGCCATACTCAAAACCGCAACAATAAAGTTTTGATTAAACACTCGTAAAATTATGCAAAACGCCGAGGCGACGGCATATATCAGCACCGCAGAAAAAATCGGATTTCTGAGCTTGCGGATAATCACAACACTTACCCACGAGGTCACAATACCGAACAGCGGCAGCGCCACGCCTGACAAAATGGAAATTCCCGCGCCCAGATGAAAAGTTTCATTAATATATGTAGGCATCCATGTTGTTATACCGTCACGCAGAATACCGTGGAGTACAATAGCGAACGCCGCGGCGGCAATTATCGGGATAAAAATCTTCCCCTCCGATTGCACCTCCTGTTTCGGAGTTTTTACGGAAACAACCTTGTAATCGGAAAAAATCCATATAAAACCGAGAACGAACGCAAACACGGCAGGTATGATAAACATAAATATCCAACCGTTTTTGCCGAAACACATTGAAAATACCGGAGCCATCAAATATGTAAGAACCGATGCCAATCCGCTTCCGACGGCGGTTGCGAATACTCCCGTGTCATAATCTTTTGAATTCAAATAGTACAGGAATGTTTTTATAAGAGCCGGCCACATAAGTGCCTGAGCAAATCCGTTTATAATCCATGCAACAACTGCAACACCGCCGCCCAAAAATCCGTTAAGAGGAATAACCAAATTCACAAGCGCCGCAGGAATAAAATTCATAAACATAAGGTATTTCGGCTGAATTTTGTTTGACAAAAATCCCGATAGTGTGAGTCCTATTCCGTAGCTGATTACATTGCACGTAACCGCAAGAGCGAGTATCTCCTTTGAAAGCACATTCGCCGTTGACAATTCTTCAATGACTGCACTTAAATTTACCCGTGTCAGATAACTTCCGAAATACGACAGAGCGCCCAAAAATATCAGTCTGCGGGCTATTGATCCGTTTTGGCTTTTTCCCATTTTACCGCCTCATTCTTACTTGTTTTTTTATTGAACAGCGACATTATATCACCGCAAAATGCGGTTGTCAACCCCGAAATTATCGTTTTATAAAAAATTCTCAAAGCAAATTTTGCTTTGAGAATTTTTCTTACAGCTTTATTTTGTGCTTATCATAACGGCGCAGTTTTCGCCGTCCCATACAACGTCCGCACCGAGCGCCTCCATAGCAAATCTCAGCGGTACAAAGGTTGTATCGTTTTTTATAACTGCGGGCGTTTCGAGCGTATATTCCTCACCGTTTATAAACGCCCTGCTCTGACCTATCTGCAGTGAGAAGAATGAATTGTCTTTCATTCCTATAACCGTCTGATTATCGCCGTCCCATACAACGCTTGCTCCGACCGACTCAAACACTCCCCGTATCGGCATCATTGTAAGGTTGATTTCCGTATCGATATACGGCTGTTCTTCAAAATTTATTTTTCCGCCGTTTATATACACCGACGGCGTTATCTCCGCCGCATATGCGCCAAATGAGCAAGCAAGTGCAAGCACTCCTGCGGCTATCGCTGTTTTTTTCATAATCTTATCCTTTCCTTATCCGAATATGTTCTTATTAAATTATAACATCATATGCATATATTTTCAACTATTTTTTCTGCGACCTTTATTCCGTCAACCGCCGCAGACGTTATTCCGCCTGCATAGCCTGCACCCTCTCCGCACGGGAACAAGCCTTTTATATCCGATTGCAGTGTTTCGCCGCTGCGCAGAATACGCACAGGCGATGACGAGCGTGTTTCGGGCGCTGTCATTATTGCACCGCCGTCCGCAAAGCCGTGCAATTTTTTGTCCAGCATCGGCAGTGCCTCACGGATTGCGTTTACCGCAAACAGCGGAAGTACCTTTTCAAGCTCGGTAAATGTTACACCTGGACGGTATGTCGGATTTATATGCTCCTTTTCCTCCGTGCCGAGAAAATCCCCCACCGTCTGCGCCGGCGCATTATAATTTTCGCCTCCGGCTTTAAACGCTTTTTGCTCCGTTTCCCTTTGAAAATACATTCCGGCAAGTACATCATCGCCTGAAAAATCGTCGGGCGTTACATTTACAAGCACGGCGCTGTTGGCATTCTCTCCGTCACGCTTGTATCGGCTCATACCGTTCGTCACCACACCGCCCTTTTCGGACGCCGACGCTATAACCTCACCGCCGGGGCACATACAAAACGTATACACTCCCCTGCCTGACGGCAAATGCACCGACAGCTTATAATCCGCCGCACCTAAGTATTTTGCACTATCGCCGTACTGGCTTTCATTTATTACCGACTGCTTATGCTCAATTCTCACGCCTACCGAAAACGCCTTGCGCTCCATAGGCACACTGCGGCGTTTCAGCATTTCAAACGTATCCCTTGCGCTGTGCCCCGTTGCCAGAACAACTGCTTCCGCTTTTATAATTTCCTTTTCACCATTGCAGGTCACCTCTGCCCCTGTCAGAGCGCCGTTTTCAATAATTATATCTGTCAGCGTGTGCGAAAACTTCACCTCTCCGCCGTGTTCGATTATGCTCTTTCGCATATTGCGCACCATATTGCAAAGATTATCCGTGCCGATATGCGGTTTTGCATTGTAAAGTATTTCCTCGGGCGCACCGTGGTCGTAAAACTCCTCCAGTACCTTGCGTATGCGGAAATCGCTTATTCCCGTTGTCAGCTTTCCGTCCGAGAATGTTCCTGCGCCACCCTCGCCGAACTGCACGTTTGAATTTTCATCAAGCACACGTTCGGAAAAGAAACGCTCCGTATCCTTTTTGCGTTCCTCAACGCATTTCCCACGCTCAAGCACCGTGACTTTAACTCCGCTTTTTGCAAGCATAAGCGCACACATCAGCCCTGCAGGCCCCATTCCGACAACTATTATATGCTTGTCATGGTTTTTACATTCGGGAAATTTGTATTCCTCACAAGCGACCTTTGAAACGTTCTTTCCGAGGTACTTTTCATCATTCTCCGTTTCAACATCAACGCTGTACACAAACACCGCCGCATTTTTTCTGCGTGCGTCTATTGATTTTTTGAATATTCTAAACGATTTTATTTCCCGTATACCGTACATTTTCCGCACCGTTTCGGATAAGTTTTCCTCACTTTCGGAAACGGGAATTTTTATATTTGAAATTCTTATCATAACATTTCACCTTTATGTTTTTTTACAATTATATCACACCGAAAAAAAATTAGCAAATATATTGACAAAAAAATTAACAGGTGTATAATAAATAATTACGGGGAGGAATTGATATGAAATCGCATGAAATGGATATGACGCACGGCGGTCTTGCCGGCAAAATACTTATATTTTCACTGCCTTTGATGCTGTCAGGAGTTTTGCAGGTTCTCTTTAACGCCGCAGACGTAATCGTTGTAGGACGTTTTACCGGGCGTGAAGCACTTGCGGCAGTTGGTTCGACAACATCTCTCGGAAACCTTTTTATCAATTTTTTCATAGGTTTATCGGTCAGCACAAACATTCTCGTGGCACGTGCATACGGCGCAAACGACCGCAGAAAAATAGAAAAAACGGTACATACCTCCATGCTGGTGAGCGCAATCGGCGGAGTATTGATAGGTTTATTGGGCATATGCTTTTCAAGAGGCGCACTGCTTCTTATGGGAACGCCCGATGATGTACTTGAATTGGCGATTACATATTTTAATATTTGTATGATCGGCGAACCGGCTATTCTGATATACAACTTCGGAAGCGCAATTCTGCGTGCGACGGGCGACACACAGCGTCCGCTGTACATAATCACACTTTCGGGAGTTTTAAATGTAATTTTAAACCTTATATTTGTTATAGTTTTCAAACTCGGCGTTGCGGGAGTTGCACTGGCAACAATCATTTCGCAGTATCTTTCCGCAATTCTTATAGTTTTGTGCCTTATGCTTTCAAAAAGCTCGACACGGCTCGAATTAAAGAAACTCTGCATAGACAAAAGAGTATTAAAAGAGCTTCTCCGCATCGGTATTCCGAGCGGATTGCAGGGAACGATTTTTTCGCTTTCAAACATAGTTCTCCAGTCGGCAATAAACTCGTTCGGCTCGGCGACTATGGCGGGAAGTGCGGCGGCGGCAAATTTTGAAGGTTTTGTATATACCGCAATGAACGCATTCTACCACTCGACAATGACCTTTACGGGGCAAAATGCAGGCGCAGGCAACTACAAGCGAGTCAAAAAATCATTTTTCATAAACCTTGCATATGTCACCGCTACGGGACTTATACTCGGCAACACAGCTATTCTGTTCTCAAGACAGCTTGTATCGGTATACACCTCCGACCCTGCCGCAATATCCGAGGGTATGATACGAATGCTCTATGTCTGCTCGGCATACTTCCTGTGCGGAACAATGGAGGTTGCGGTCGGCTGTATACGAGGTCTGGGATATTCGGTTGTACCGATGGTAACCTCGCTTATAGGCGCATGCGGTATAAGAATTTTATGGGTGCTTACGGTATTTCAGGCGCACCGCTCCATAGGCGTGCTGTTCTTCTCTTATCCTCTGAGTTGGTTTATTACGTTTTCGGCTCACTGTGTTTATCTGTATTTCGTATATAAAAAATCCGCACACCAAGCGGCGGCATAAAAAAAGTGTTGCACAAGCAACACTTTTTTTATGAATATTTTTAAATGTCTTTTCGCCAAACCATTTTATTTTCTATTCCCGTATAGCTTTGTATAAGCTTTACAACCTTTGTTGATACATTTTCATCAACATAGTTCGGTACAGGCAGACCCAAATCGCCATTTTTGTTCATCTCAACCGCAACGTCCACCGCCTGCAATACCTGCTCGGTTGTTATTCCGGCAAGGACAAAATCGCCTTTATCGAGCGCTTCGGGGCGTTCCGTGCTTGTGCGTATGCAAACCGCCGGAACCGATTTTCCCACCGACAGGAAGAAACTGCTTTCCTCAGGCAGTGTTCCGCTGTCCGACACAACGCAGAATGCGTTCATCTGCAAATTGTTGTAGTCATGAAATCCCAGCGGTTCATGGCGTATAACACGCTTATCAAATTCAAAGCCGCGCTGTTCTATAAACTTTTTGCTTCTGGGGTGGCACGAATACAAAATAGGCATATCGTACTTCTGCGCCATTGCGTTTACGGCGTTCATAAGATTAAAGAAATTCTTTTCCGTATCTATGTTTTCCTCACGATGCGCCGAAAGCAGAATATACTTCCCTTTTTCAAGTTCGAGCTTTTCAAGGATATTGCTTTTTTCAATCTGCTCAAAATTAGCCGAAAGCACCTCCGCCATAGGCGAACCCACAACATATGTACGCTCCTTTGCAACGCCCGACGCATTGAGATAGCGCCTTGCATGCTCGGAATAACACATATTTACATCCGAAATTATATCAACTATCCGTCTGTTTGTTTCCTCGGGCAGACACTCATCAAAGCAACGGTTCCCCGCTTCCATATGAAAAATCGGGATATGCAGTCTTTTTGCACCGATTACGGAAAGACAGGAATTTGTATCTCCGAGCACAAAGACCGCATCAGGCTTTTCCTTGACCATCAGTTCATATGATTTGGAAATTATATTTCCCATTGTTTCGCCCAAATCCTTGCCGACTGCGTCCAAATAGTAATCGGGCGCACGAAGTCCCAAATCATCAAAAAACACCTGATTGAGATTATAATCATAATTTTGTCCTGTGTGCACAAGAATTTGATTAAAATATTTATCACAAGCCTTTATACATGCCGAAAGTCTTATTATTTCCGGTCTTGTTCCCACTATCGTCATTAATTTCAATTTAGACATTTTTTTCCACCTCTTCGAAATATGTATCGGGTTTTTCGGGATCGAAACATTCGTTGCACCACATAAACGTGACAAGTTCTTCTGTTTCGGAAAGATTTATTATATTATGTGTATACCCGGGTATCATATCAACCACCGTCATTTCCCTGCCGTTTACTTCATAATTTATAACCTCGGACGTTCCGATTTTTCTTAACTGTATCAGCCCGTGTCCCGAAACCACAAGAAACTTTTCCGTTTTCGTGTTATGCCAGTGCTGACCCTTGGTTATACCCGGTTTGGATATATTCACGCTGAATTGTCCGGCATTTTTTGTCCTTAAAATTTCCGTAAAACTGCCCCTGTCATCACAATTCATTTTTAATTTATATGCAAAATCGTCCGGTTCCAGATATGACAGATATGTTGAATACAGTTTTTTTGAAAACCCTCCCTGCTCCATATTCGGAACGTCTTTCGTCTCACGGCTGTCTTTGAACGAATACAACAAATCCGCAATTTCGCCGAGAGTAATTTTATGTTCTGTCGGTACAGCACAATATTCTCCATTTTTATGCTCATTGCCCGCAAGCGCCGACATTAATTCGTCTACAACATCATCAACATAGCACAGTGTCATCATATGGCTTCGATCACTGATCGTAATCGGCAGATTATGTGATATATTATAACAAAACGTTGCAACCGCACTGTTATAATTCGGTCTGCACCATTTACCGAAAAGATTTGGAAAACGATATACCAAAACTTTTATTCCGTTCTCTTTTCCGTACTCAAATATTAAATCTTCTCCGGCTTTTTTTGAAATCCCGTACGGATTATCCAATGCCGCCTGAATTGATGAGGATACCATAATCGGAGCTTTGCTGCCGCACTCTGCCAGAATACTTAAAAGTTCTTCCGTAAAACCGAAATTACCTTTCATAAACTCCGAGTTATCCTTTGGACGATTTATTCCGGCAAGGTGGAAAACAAAATCTGCATTTTCGCAAAAATGCTTTAAATCATCTTTTGATGTGTCAATATCATATTCAAAAATTTCATCAATTGATACATTCCTCGTTCTGTCCTTGCCATCACGTACATTCTTTAATGTTTCGCAAAGGTTTTTTCCTAAAAAACCTTTTGCACCAGTAACCAATACTTTCATATACAAACTCCTTATTGTATACCGATACTCTTTTTAAAGTCAACTATTTGCTTCGCATATTCGGCATCTACGTTATCGTGCCTGCTCTTTATCGCTTCCACATTTTTTCTCCTAAAAAGCACTGCTGTAACCGCACGGTATACCCACATAAACGGAAGCAGAAACGGAAGTTTTTCCAAAAATCCGTATTTTGAACACATCTCACGGTACGGTATAAAAACAGTTCTTAAATAGTACGCTGTTCTGCCGCCTTGCGTTCCCGAATTTTCACCGATTTCGGTGCTTATAAGCTGTTTATATGTTCCGTAGTTTCCGCTCGAGATAATATATGCGGACAAATTCTTAATATTATCGTCTGCCGGTTTATCCGAAAACCAATAGCCGACAAGCTTTAATACATTATCATTAAACTCCGAAAGTCCTGCTTCACGCAGACGTTCGTCAAGCAATGCTTTGTCTATCAAATCGCGGTATTTGTTGAGATAAACCCATACGTCAACAACCATTTTTATTCCCATACCGCTGTATTTCATATGCTTTGCCATATGACCTATCATATACAGATAAAAATCCTCCAAGGTCATTTCACTTCGGTATTTATATCCGTCGGTCACTTTCAGCCGCTGTGTTATCTTCTGGCACGCCTTGTCCCAGCTGCATTTGTTTGATATAAGCGTGCGGTGTATTTCTATATGCACAAATCTTCCTATGCTGTACGCATCGTCCTGAATATTATGGTTAAATCGCTCGACGGTAAAACCAAGCTCCTCCATAATTTCCTTTACTCTGTCCGTATTTTCGTCATCAACAAAAATATCAATATCAACTGAGTGCCTTTGTTCGGGCGACGGATACAGCGGCTTTATTACAAAGCCTTTCATAACCGCAAAACGTATTTGGTTTTCTTCAAATGCCTCCGACACTTCCTCCAGATAATAATTCTGATTTGTGTCCTGTGCCAGTGCCACTTGCATACTCTGCTCAAATTCTTTGAGTTTTTCGGCATCAAATACCCGCTTTAATGCACAATACACCAAAACGTCCACATTATGCACCTTTGCAAGCCGATATAACTTGTTTAAATCCAAGCTTTCGGGTACGTTTTCGGGCGTTTGATCCAAAATCGCACATTTTATCAGATAAACTATGTATTTGCCGTATTCCATTTATTGTAATTCCTCTTGTATATATTTTAAAGATAAAAGCTTATTCTTGACTTCTTCAACGCCCCAAAGCTCGGTATTGTTTGAATTGAATTCCGTCAGCGGATTTCTCTTGCTGTCACCGTCTTTAAAATACTTATCATAGTTCAAATCACGCTTGTCCGCAGGTACTCTGTAGAAGTTACCCATATCTATTGCATTTGCACATTCCTCGTTGGTAAGGAGTGTTTCGTACATTTTTTCGCCGTGACGTATACC
>CAKSPN010000033.1 GCA_934481375.1 uncultured Clostridia bacterium | reverse complement strand
TAAGGCTTCCGTCCTCATTGAAGAACAAATCGTACCAATCAACAAATTCACATTCCACGCCGCCGAGATCCGCACTGCCGTTAATACCGTCCGTGCCGACAGCTACGGTCGCACTGCCCGTATTCTGCTTAACGCTGTTAAGATCGAGCCCGAGGAGCTTGTGTACATCGTCCGAATTATATGTTGCTTCTTTAAGGAGCGCGTCAAGTTCAACCTTTGTATAGGCTTTCTTTTCATAATTCCATTCTGCTTTCTTTGTGTAAAGCAGCTCTGCCGAATACACATAACCCCAGCCGTCGCCTATTGAGTATGCCGCACACGGATACTTCCAGTTTGCCGAGATTATTCCGTCGGTATCGGTATAGCTGTCTGTCCATGTGAGGTTTGTACCTTCCTCCGCAACAGTCCAGGTAATTGTATTTCCGTCTACCTGTATATCCCAGTTATAACCTGTATATCCGCCTTTCCACGTCTGCGTATCTTCTTTAACAAGGCTTCTTGTTCCGTTTACGCATTTTATAACGAACGGTGCGTTTCCCTCCGACGTATTGTCAACACCCTCGCCGTTACGTGAGCCGAACATTATCCAGTTCTTTTCGTCCTCGCTTACAAACATCATCATACCCTGCGCACGGTTGTCTGTTGATGTTTTGAATGTAAGTCTTTCAACGCTTTCAATGTTTACGCCGGCATCAAGATTTACGGACGATGTCCAGCCCGAACCGCAGCCGTTTATTCCCATTCTGCCGTCTTTGTAATTAACAAACACTTTTCCGTCTCCGTTAAGCGACTTCCATTCACTTGACGTTACCCACTTTGCTCCCGACGGGTTTGTTGCAATGGTTTTTACGCCGTCGCCGAGTCTGTAATAATTGTTTGATGAATTATATTGTATATCGTCTGCCGTGTAGTTTGCAAAGTTTTCGGTAAAATTCGGTTCTCCCCAATTCTTTGCCGCTTTGTACCACATCTGCGCATTGTACACATAGCCCCAACCGTCGCCTATCGAATATGCCGCACACGGATATTTCCACTCCGCCGAGATTATTCCGTCGGTATCGGTATAGCTGTCTGTCCAGGTGAGGTTTGTTCCTTCTTCCGCAACAGTCCAGGTGATTGTGTTTCCGTCTGTCTGTATATCCCAGTTATAGCCGTGATAACCGCCGCCCCATGTCTGCGTATCCTCGTCTACCAATGTTCTTACGCCGTTTACGCATTTTATAACGAACGGTGCGTTTCCCTCTGATGTATTATCAACACCTTCGCCGTTACGTGAGCCGAACATTATCCAGTTCTTTTCGTCCTCGCTTACGAACATCATCATACCCTGCGCACGGTTGTCTGTTGATGTTTTGAATGTAAGTCTTTCGAGCTTGTCTATCTTTACATCGCCCATATCGAGATTTATTGACGATGTCCAGCCCGAACTGCAGCCGTTTATTCCCATTCTTCCGTTTTGGTAATCGACAAACACTTTTCCGTCGCCGTTAAGCGACTTCCACTCATTTGACGTTACCCACTTCGCTCCCGACGGATTTGTTGCAATGGTTTTTACGCCGTCGCCGAGTCTGTAATAATTGTCAGATGAATTATATTCTATATCATCTGACGTGTAGTTTGCAAAATTCTCGGTGAAATTCGGATCACCCCAGACTTTTGCCTCCGTTTCATCGGCGCTTACCATAGTAAACTGACAAGAAGTTATCAGCATGGCAAGAGCCAGAAACCTTGAAATGATTTTCTTCATCTTTTTTTCCTCCTGCTTTCTTTATTTTTTATTTTTAACTGCCTCCGCAGCTGTGGACCGTTTTAGTTTTTTGCAAACATTTCCGTCAATCCCCCGGCTGTGTAATCCGAAATTATAATATTGGTTTTCAGCGCCTTATGTATTTCCCTCTGACGCTCCGCATCTTTCGGGAGTATGCTTATTGTTACGGCGTTCATTTTCTTGCCTGCCTCAATCTCGCTTCTGCCGTCGCCTATAACCAGTACCTTTTCGGGATTTATGCGGAGCTTTTCGCAAAGCCTTTGCATAACTTCATTTTTCGGGATTTTATTATCCCATGTCGAGCCTTCTATACTTTCAAAATCCCCGTTTGGCTCAATCTTAAATCCGAGAGAGGTTATCTCCTCATACATTCCTCCGAACGGCTTGCCATTTTCGTCATACGAAATTACCGCTCCCGTTACAAGATAATTTTTAACTCCCATACCGTTTAAGAATTTCACAAACTCATATGAGCCTTTGACACGCATCTTATCGGGATTTTGCAAAGCGATTTTCAAATTTCTGTCACGGCATGCACCGTTTAATATCTTCTCGTACATTTTAAACAATCTCGGCGTCATTTCGGAGAGATAATTCAAAAATGTTTTCGGCTCGTTTTCGTCATCGAAAATCTCTTTGCCGCCCCATATATCTTTGATTATTCTTGCGTTTACTTCGCTTTCACTCTCGGTCAGCCCCGCATTTATACTGTCCTCCTGCACCGCACGCCTTATTGCCCATTCCATCTGCGTAAGAGCGCTCAGTCCCGCAGATTCTATACAAAAACTGTCTGTTTCATCGCTTCTCAGTTCGCCGACTCTGCCTATAAGCTTTTGAATATTTTCGTCGCTGTCAAAGTTTTCGGGCAATCCGTAAGTGATTGCATAGCACAGAACAAGGCTCATTACCGGCTGCCATTCCCTTATCAGAGAATGTGTGCCGTCAATATCGTGAAAAACGTGCGTTATCTCACGCTTTCCGAACGGCGTGACAAGCTCAATGCCTTTGTCTGTTATATTGTCGTTTATCGTTACCATACTATTCCTCTGTTTCGTAGTATTTTTTTAATATATTAAGCCATTTTTCGTATTTCTCAAGCGAAATCGGCGGCGAACCCAAAAGATAATGATTATACCGAACCCCGTCCCGTGTTTCCCATTTTATCAGAAACATTCTGCAATCCGAATACATTACAGGAACTTTTTCAACAATAATATTTTCACCCGGATTTACCGCTGATTTTCCCGAACACACCTCGGCGCCCGTATCCAAATCCGTCACCGTATACGATACCTCACAGCCTGTATTTGAATTATTTATCAGATGAAGCTCCGTATTCCAGCAATTCGGCTCGTCAAATGCCATCAAAATCGGTGTTTGAATATTTCTGATATAATAATAAGCAAGCTTTTTCTCAAAATAATAGTCAACCACCGCATCGGACATCTGAGGCCAGCCGTCGAGCAAATTCCACCATATTATTCCCGTGCAGACGGGGTATTTAATTCTCACCCGTTCAATGAAATACTTCATTGCCTCTGCCTGCGAAATCTGCGACGCCATGCAGAATTCGTCAAGATTATCGGAATATTTTCCGAACAGCTGATATATCTGCTTATTCATCAACATAACTCTGTCCGCACAGCCTTTTTGATCCGATGAATGTAAAATCCATTGGTCATTATCCGAAATCGGCCACAAATGCTCTTTATCTATAAATTTTTCAATCGATTTTCTGTCGGGACAGCCGTGATAGCCTATTTCGCTTAAAAAGTGCGCCTTTGAATTTTTGTAGAAATCGCTTTTATAATAATCTCTCGGTCCCCAAAGATGATCCTCCGGCAAATGCTCGTAATCACGGTCTTTGTATACCTTATCGGTAATATACGGCGAGCTCGGTATATACGGTCTGTTCTTATCGTGAAGCCTTATCGCCTCCGCAATTGCTCCCCTTGTCAGAATATTGGTATCGGGGCTTACTCCGCATTGATACAGCAACTGGTCGCACTCATTATCTCCGCTCCACAGTACCACCGAAGCATGATGTCTGAGTCTTTTTACAACCGAGCATGCCTCATCAAAAATGCTTTTATACATTTCCTCGCTCTGCGGATATGCATTGCACGCCATAGCAAAATCCTGCCATACCATAATGCCGTGAGCGTCACAGAAATCATAAAATTCATCGCACTCGTAAACATTTCCGCCCCAACATCTGATAATATTGCTGTTGGAGTCGTCAAGCAATTCCAGTGCCTTCTCAAGGCGCAGTTTATCTCGGCTGTGAAAAGCGTCGAGCGGAACCCAGTTTGTGCCGATACACATAATATCTTTTCCATTTATCCGAAACTTGAACGCACCGTCTTTTCCGTCCGTTGTTTCGGTATGTATCAGCTCCGCAGTCCTTATTCCGAAAGTTATGCTTTTACTGCACAAAACCTCGCCGCCGCTTATAAGATTAACGGTTGCATTATACACATTCGGCTCGCCGTAATTTTTCGGCCACCAAAGCTTGGGGTCATTTACGGTAACGTAAACAACGCCCGTTTTGTAATACACTTTTTTCTTTTCATAAAAACTGTTTCCGCCGCATTTTCCGATTACCTCCGCATACGTATCGGAGGGGATTTTATTTGCCCAATACGAAACCCATACTTCGGCACTGTTATGCTGTATGCTTCTTGTTTGACAGAACAGCTGTGTTATCTCATATTCCGAATGTACGCACAAATACACATCACGCCACAGTCCTGCGCCGACGGCACGGGGCATAATATCCCAGCCGTACATATGCGGTGCTTTGCGCACATTCACCGATTCGGGGTGATTTGACCACGTTGCCGCCGTATATACGGGAATATCATATTTATCCGCTTCGAGCATTGCCGAGCGCAGCCGTATCTGAAGAAGATTGGAGTCTTTAAGCTTATCGGTAACGTCAAACTCATGCTCCGTAAGCATATTATCGCTTGCGCCTATCTTTTCGCCGTTGAGCCAATACTCCGCAAGGCAGTCAACGCCTTCAAAAACAAGGGTAATTCTGCCGTTTTCTTTCGGCTTATCAAACGTGCGCTCATACCGCCATTCATAATCCTCATACTGCTGTACGGCGTTTATATTATCGGCAAAATATAAATCTTCGGGCAAAATCCCCGCATCTGCCAAAGCAAGCTCGACATTGCCCGGGACGGTGCATTTCACTTTGCAAAATTCAGACGCTGACGGCGGATATTCCGCCTCATACGATTTCTGCTTTGCAAAGTACAAATCCCATATACCGTTTAAAAGTATTTTCTTCATCATTTATCTCCGATATTCCGCAAACGGATCGTCAATCGTAATTCTTCCCTCGCAGACATCGCAAAGTCCGCTGTAGAGGTCTGCCTTTCCGTCCTCACGCAGAACAATTCCCGACGAGAACGACACGTCCGACATATCACGCTCGGGTTTTCCCGGCTCTTTTTTACTGCCGTCCACCGGCGGGTAACAGGTGATTGTTCCTATTACTTTTTTATCCTTGATTTCATTTGTTTTATAATCATACACGCATGAAATGTTTATGTATCTTATCATATTCGGGTCATTGTGATACGCCTGATGCGCAATCACGCCGATAAGTCCGTCACCGAGATAATAGCACTGATTACAGCCGCCGTACTCGTTTTCATCAAACATCTCGATTATTTTTGCATTTGCGATAACCTCGCTGTCAAGCTCATTAAGGTTTGAAATTTTGGTAAAACCCACTCTGCCGTTCGGACGTGAAAACACGCCTATTCCGTCGGGAAGCTCGACAAGGCGTATATCCTTCATACCGTCGGGGCCCGTTGCAAAATAAAACATATCCTCAAGGTCCTTGCCTCTGTAAAAATATCCCGAGAATGAATTAGGCTCTCCGCACCGATACGGAACATGTGTTCCTCCAAGCACCAGCTCGCCGCCTATTTTGGCAATGTACGGGTCCTCAAGCTGATAAATCATTGAATTGCTTACAAGAGTAAACTCATCGGGAGCGGTTTCCTTAAACAAGCGAACCCACGACCTTGCCCACTCATCTCTTTTTTCCACTCTGCCGTAAATATATTTATTTCCCTCCCACAAAAAGGGGACGGAGCAGTTATACACGTCAAAGCCGTCTATTCCGACAAACTTGATAAGAGCGCTGTCATACACCTTTTTTGTTTTTTCAAACTCGTTTCTCATGCTTTCAATGTTCATTTTATCGTTCCTTTCGTTTTGTACAAATTGTATACTTTTTCCAACTTGTTCTCTGTTATTCTATCTAATTGTAGTATATCATTTACGAAATGTTATTAGCAAGACAACTCCGGCACAATGTTGGTCATTTCGTGAATAAAGTCAAAAAAAAGTGTTGCCAAAAGCAACACTTTCTACAAACTATGTTTAGTTTTGTTCCGTATTTGACCTAAACTGCGTCGGTGAACAACCGCAGATTTTAACGAATGTGCGGTTGAATGTCCGCACGCTCTCAAAACCGCATTCCATTGCAATCTCCGTAACGTTCATGTCGGTATTTTTCAGCAAATCCATCGCATCGTTTATTTTATAGCGCTTTAGAAAATCGCTGAAGCTTATACCGCAGAATTTTGAAAAATACTCACGTATTTTTCTTTCGCTCATTCCCAGCTCGTGCGACATTCGTGAGATTGAAAAGTCCTCGTCGGAATGATGTATCATCATATATCTTAAAATACTGCCGTTATTGTTTTCCGCACCGTTGCTTTTAATATTAAGCTGAGGCAGAAGAAGACACAAAAGCGCAGTTGTCATTCCTTTTATAAAAACTGTTGACTCTATATTTGAGAAAAACAGCGTATTTATTACCGTATCGGCAAGTGCGCTCCTGTCCTCCGCATGAATTACGGGAGTTTCCGGCAAGGAGCTTAACAGCATTGACGTGTAATCCTGCATAAAGCTCGGATGTATTCCCAGCCACGTATATTCACACTCATCGCCACCGTATTCATGCAGACTGAACGGAAATATAAATGCAATATCGCCCTTGCGCATTGTAATTGCTTTTCCGTTCAATATCAGCGTGCGTTCGCCGCCTGTCATTAAAAGGATTTCAAGGTTTTCATGGAAATGCTCCGAAAAATCCCCGTCACGGGCGCTTAATATCTGACATTCGTCATACTTTCTGTTCTCGTTCAGGAAATACGTGTGCTCACCTCTTTATTTATATTATATAATGATTTTTCAAAAAACGCAATGGTTTTATTATCCTTCGGGGAACAGCGCTTTCTCTGCCTCGGCGCACAAATAATGATATACCGGCAAATGCAGTTCCTGCACCTTATAGGTTTCGGTTTCGGGCGCCCGCACGGTCACGTCCGATATCTCCGAAAGACGGCTCTCTTTTTCTCCCGTAAGCGACAGCACTTTTGCGCCCACGCATTTTGCCACTTTTGCGGCATTTACAATATTTTTTGAATTGCCCGAAGTCGACAAGCCTATAACCAAATCGTTTTCCTTTGCATACCCGTAAACAAGCTGTGCGTACATCATATCGGGCTCGACATCATTTATAAACGCCGACAAAATCGCACACTGGCTCGGAAGCGATATTGCAGGCAATGCGCCCTGTAATTTCCCACGCATTTCCAACGGTATTCTTTCGTCCTCCAAGGCGCGCTTTTTCAAAAATCCTTTCATCAGTTCTCCCACAATATGCTCGCTGTCCGCCGCACTGCCGCCGTTTCCGCATACAAGCGCTTTTCCGCCGTTTCGGTATGTATTTATGATTAATTCAAGCGCCTTTTCAATGCTTTCGCCGCACTTTGACAAAGATGGATACCTCGATAATAACTCTTTCATTTTCATTCTCCTTTCATTGCGATTGCGGCTTTTACGTTCCTGACTATATTTTGTGCGGTCAATCCGTAAAGCTCCAAAAGCTCCGACGGTTTTCCCGACTGACCGAATTTCTCCGTTCCGATAATCCGCACCGGGCAAGGCGCATTTTTGCACACCGCCTCGCAAACCGCACTGCCCAGACCGCCCATTATATAATGCTCCTCAACCGTCACTATTGCGCCCGTTTCTTTTGCCGCTTTCGTGATAATTTCTTCGTCGAGCGGTTTTATCGTATGAATATTTATTACCCTTGCAGAAATGCCCTCTGCCGTCAAAAGCTTATGCGCTTCCAGCGCCGTTCCGACCGTGAGTCCCGTTGCAATGATTGCCGCATCGTTTCCGCTGCGGAGTTCAACACCTTTGCCGAGTTCAAATTTATAGTCCTCACCGTTTACATCTTCAACCGCAAGCCTGCCCAATCTGAGATATACGGGACCGTTATAATCTATTGCCGCCTTAACCGCCGTTTGCGTTTCTATATCGTCCGACGGACTTATTACAACCATATTGGGGATTGAACGCATAAGCGCAATATCTTCAAGGCACTGATGCGAACCGCCGTCCTCGCCTACGGAAATTCCTGCGTGAGTTGCGCCGATTTTTACATTCAGATTTGTATATCCGATTGAGTTTCTTATCTGCTCAAAGGCACGTCCTGCCGCAAACATTGCAAACGACGACGCAAACACCGTCTTACCCGCAGATGCAATGCCTGCCGCAACGCTCATCATATTTCCCTCGGCAATACCCATATTGATAAATCTTTCCGGGTATGCTTTCTTGAAGGTGTCTGTTTTTGTTGATTTGGAAAGGTCTGCGTCCAGTACAACGATATTTTTGTCTGCGCCGTATCGGGCAAGCGCCAAACCGTATGATTCCCTTGTTGCTCTTTTTGCCATTACAAATTCGCCTCCAATTCCGAAATCGCGGCGTCAAGCTCCGCCATCGCCTGTTTATACTGTTCCTCATTCGGGACCGAACCGTGCCAAGCCGCATTATTTTCCATATACGAAACATTCTTGCCCTTTATCGATTTCATCACGATTGCGGTCGGCTTGCCTTTTGTATTCTTTGCAATTTCAACCGCTCTTTCGAGTTCATCAAAATCATGTGCACTGCACACCGTTACATCCCAACCGAAAGCCTCAAATTTCTTATCTATCGGAGTGGGGTTCATAACCTTTGTAACGTCACCGTCAATCTGCAATCCGTTAAAGTCAATAAATGCCGTAAGGTTATCCAGCTTATAATGCGCCGCAAACATCGCCTGCTCCCAAACCTGTCCCTCCTCAAGCTCACCGTCACCGAGAATGGTATACACTCTGTAACTTTTATTATCAAGTTTTGCCGCAAGCGCCATTCCGCCCGCCGCCGACACGCCCTGTCCCAATGAGCCTGTCGACATATCCACACCGGGAACCTTGTTCATATCGGGGTGTCCCTGCAGATAGCTTCCGATATGCCTGAATGTGGGTATATCCTCCGTCGGGAAATATCCCCTCAGCGCCAACGCCGAATAAAGCGCCGGCGCCGCATGACCCTTTGACAGAACAAATCTGTCACGCTCCGTAGCTTTGGGATTTTCGGGGTCGATATTCATTATCTCAAAATAAAGCAGTGCAAGCACGTCCGCTATCGAAAGCGAACCGCCCGGGTGTCCGGATTTTGCGCTGTATATAGCCGTAAGCGCATTTTTTCTGATTTTATTCGCTGTAACGGCAAGCTCTGTCTTTCTTTTTGCTTCCATTTTTTATTCCTTCCTTAAATTAAAACCATTCTCCGCAACCGCTAACGCCGCAAAATCTCCTATCGAATTTCCCAGCATCGCAGGCACAACTTCGCATACCGCCCTTGAATAAGCAAGCGCCTCACGGTCTATCACCCTTTGCATTTTTATGCATAAAAGCTCGCCGCTGCGTTCAAATATACTGCCTATTACAATCTTTTCGGGATTTAATATATCTATAAGTATTGCCAGACCTGCACCGAGCTTTTCTGCACAAATATCGTATGCTTTTACGGCAGTTCTGTCGCCTGCTCCGGCACACTCCGCAAGCTCCTTTGCGGTAATTTTTTCAAGGTCGGCATAGCTTTTGCAAAATGCCGTTGTTTCTCCGCACTGCAGTTTTTCTCTTGCAAGCATTTTCCCCGTTTCGGCAATGCCGCCGCCCGAACAAAATCCCTCAAACGACCCTGCTTTTCCGTATCCCACGGGGCCGTAATCCGCCATTCTGATATGCCCGATTTCACCTGCCATATCGTTAGTTCCGCTGTACAGTCTGCCGTTCAGTATCAGTCCTGCGCCCATACCCGTGCCGAATGTCAGAAAAATCATATTTTCCGTACCTTTTCCCGCACCGTATTTCCATTCCGCAAGCGCACAGGCATTTGCATCATTTTGAATACTCACAGGCACATTAAATTTTTCCTCAAGCAGCTTCACTATTTCGATATTGTCCCAGCCCGGGAGATTGGGCGGCGACATAATTATACCGTTTTTTGAGTCGAGCGGTCCGCCGCACGAAATGCCTATAGCATCATTTGCACCGAGCTTTTCCACTGCATTTATAATATTATCCAGTGTTTCGGACACCGTTGTGGTCTGAAATTTTATCTTTTTTTTGATTTTATTATTACCGCCCGTAATTACCGCACATTTTGTGCCGCCTATATCAATTCCCGTAAACATAGCTTCAGCTCCTTTTCGGTACTGTTTCCCAGTCCTTTAAAAATCTTTCGATACCTGCGTCCGTAAGCGGGTGGCAAATCATTCTGCATATTACACCGTACGGAACAGTCGCAATATGCGCTCCCGCCAGTGCGGCGTCCACAACGTCCTCCGGACTTCTTATGCTTGCCGCAATTATTTCCGTATCTATGTTATGCGTTTCAAAAATTTCCGCAATCGACTCGATAAGTCCGTTACCGTTCGACGATATATCGTTAAGTCTGCCGACAAACGGACTCACATAGCTTGCGCCGGCACGAGCCGCCAAAAGCGCCTGTGCGGGACTGAATATAAGTGTTACGTTTGTTTTTATTCCCATTGCGGAAAGTTTTTTAACAGCCTTTAATCCCTCTGCCGTCATCGGGATTTTTATTACAATGTTTTTATGTATCTTTGAGAGCTCTGCGGCTTCTTCTATCATTTTATCCGCCTCAAGGCTTATAACCTCTGCGGAAATCGGTCCGTCGACAATTGAAGTTATCTCCGTAACCACATCCTTGAACACCTTGCCCTCTTTTGCAATCAATGACGGGTTTGTGGTAACTCCGCAAATCACGCCCATATCGTTTGCCGCTTTTATTTCTTCTACATTCGCCGTATCAATAAATATCTTCATCGTACAACACTCCTTTCAATTTTAATTATACTTGATTGTAAATTATTTTGAATAGATTAATATGACAAAATAGATTATTTTCTTGTACTATTCTGCCATTTACTTTTTTATTGTTTTAATATATAATGGTATATGGCAAGAAAAACAAAGGAGGTTCTGTTTATGACTTTAGCGCAGATAAGAAAACTGACCGAAACTTTAAACACCGTTTTGATGCAGACTTTCAGCTTTAACGATGTAAAAATCACCGTGAATTATGCGGCTCGTGCCAAGCACGCAAAAAACTGGGTCGTAGACACTCACTACCACCCCTGGTTTGAATTTAATTATGTTTCAAAAGGCTCTTTGTATACAACAATCAACGGCACGGAATTTCTTGTAACAGCAGGCAGTTCATATATTATACCGCCCGGAATACCCCATTCGCACAGGCACAACAGCACCGGCGATGACGGAATTTGTATTCGGTTCAGCTTAAACGGTGCAAATGAAAATCCGATTATAAACGTTTTATCCTTACCTTATACCGCACCGTTTATCTCGGGGATTGAAAAAATACACCTTTCCGGCAGTGCTTACTGTGTACAGGCAGGATTTGCGCTGTGGCTTATGCGCCTTTTTGACCTTTGGAATACTGTACCTCCGCAGACCAATCCCGTTCAAAATACATTTGCCATGCAGGTTACAATGTATCTTAAGGAATATTACAAAGACAAAATTAAAGTATCTGACATTGCAAACGCACTTAACACCAGTTACCGCACGCTTGCACGGAAATTTATTGACGAAACGGGTATGTCGGTTTCGGAAAAGCTTACCGAAATACGCCTTGATAAAGCAAAACAGCTCTTGATTTCAACCAAAATGTCCGTATGCGATATCGCGGCGGAAACAGGGTATGAAAACGAGTTTTATTTTTCACGGATTTTTAAGCAAAAGGAAAATATATCTCCCACCACGTATCGAAACCTTCACCGCATACACACATAAATAAATGCGGCTTGAAAAACATAGCAAAAATTTAATCACTTAATAATGAGTTATATTATATTTCAAACAAAAAATATGCCCGTTCCGTTTCGCACATAGCCGGATAAGTTATGTACCGTATTCCGTTTACTTCAGACATATGACCGACGTGATAATGTCCTTGGAACACAGCTTTCACCTTATTGCCGGTTTCCAGTAT
>CAKSPN010000032.1 GCA_934481375.1 uncultured Clostridia bacterium | reverse complement strand
TCTATCTTTGCAAGGCGCAGCGAGTTTTTATCCAGGTTATTACGCAAGTCATAGAGGGTGTTTATATCCATCCAAAGCATAAAAACATCTTCGTTAAATATCCCTATGCTCCCGTCTTTCACTTGCTTTTGGCAGACATCATCAGGAAAATCAAGCTCATCACCCGGCAGAACGGCTCTTGTGCATGGCGGCAGCTCATCTCCGCTGTGACCTGCATAAACTTCCATAGCGATTTTAACATTCTGTCCGGAAAATTCATTCAAATCAATAGCAGTATGCTCCTTGTCAAGTGCGCCCATTACTTTGTCATTTACAAAAACAATGCACTCGCCCAATTCTGCCATAAACAACACCTTTTTATTGTTTTTCGGTACATCAACTTCTGCAAAAAACCAACCGTACTGCCACTTTTTGCCCCATTCCGTTCCGCTTTGCATAAGCGCTGCCGTCTGCTTTTTTGCCTCTTCAAGCGTCAGTCTGTCATAGGTAAAAAACGCACGAAACTGCACGCTCTGTGATTTTTCATACATTCTCTTTGTAAGGTTGCCCTGTAAAAATTCAATTTTTCTGATATATTCTTCACTCAATGCCATAATTTTATCTCCCGTTATTTATCAGCTTGTTTAATATCTTCAAGCACATCAATATATTTCTCAACAGTTATTCCTGTCTGCATCTTAAACCTGTAATGCAAATAATCTCTGCCGATACTCAAATTTTCCGCTATCTTTTCTTCGGAAAGTTTGTTTGGCAAATTTTCCAAAATAAGCTTTTTCGTCAAATCTGCAACATCGGTCTTATCATTTCTCTCGGCGTTATATAACAGCCGCGTAATTTTATATACGATTTGTTCCTTGTTTTCACCGCAGTCAAGCTCATCTGTCAAATTATCCAGTATCTTGTGTTCATCTACCGTCAACGCAGGCTTTAGCTCGCGATAAAAATATTCAAATATCTTTTCAAGAATTTCATTTTTATTCCCTACGGCAAAATACGGCACAAGTTCTTTAAGTCTTGGCTTGTCTTCAAAGGAATATTCTTCTCCCTCGTATTTTCCGAGTTTTGATATTATGAGTTTCAGCGCACTGCCTTTGGTGACAATTTCATCGGCCGCAATATCCGCTTCGGTAATCTTTGCGTAAAGTATCTCTCTTGCAGAAGCATACACTTCATCAAAATTCCTTTTTCCGCATCCTCTCTCTCGATCATATGTAATATATATGTATCCGTCGTCACTCTCAACGGCATCAGGATATGAAACCTGCTCTCTTTCATCAAGAACAAATTTGTGTTTCCAAGTTTTGCACTCATCTTCGGAAATCATTGCGGTAAGCCTTTTTCTGTTTTCACCGCCTATAACAAGCAATATATTGCCTGACTTTAACCTGCGTATGTGAAATCTCGAATTACCTCCTCCGAGTCCGCTGTCGCCGGGAGTCGTCCATGTTTCTCCTCTGTCATAAGAATATGAAACACCTATACCGTTCATTGTTCTTGTGAGCATCATAATACGGTAATCTTTAAGTTCAATCAGCATATGTTCATCATATGCATGGTCGGGATGAACGACTTTTCCAAGCATTTCAAAAGTCTTTCCTTCATCGGTTGTTCTATATACAAATGCACCAAGTTCGCCCTGTTTTGTCCTGCGTTCGGGCATCCAGCTCCACACTCGTTCTCCCCACACAGAAATCGGAAATAGCCACTCGCCTGTTGACAGCACTATCGGTTTGTTAAGCATTACATCATATCCGATTAAAAATTCCTCTCCCCATTCAAGCTCTTTCGCATCGGGATTTTCACAAATCACGCCATACACCGCATTATCCGGCATAACAGACCATATAAGCCAAAGCCTGCCCAACGGATCTATCCAGATACATTCGTCGAAGCATCTCGCATTTTCCTTATACACTGCCGCAATCGGCTCAGAAAAATTAACACCGTCATCAGATTTCAACAATACTATATAATTTCCGGTTTCTTCATCAGAGCCGCCCGTATAAAACGCCGAAAATATCCTTCCGTTTTTTGTCACTTCTATTCCCGGTATACCTTGCCATATCCTATTTTTATCATAATAATTTTCAAGCAAGTTTTTATCTGTAATCAACATACTTTTCACCTCTTTATATACGCTTTAACGCCTCGGTATATTTAAGAGCATTGCGCTTTATTTCTGCATATGCTTTATCTTCAAGCAACTTCTTACTTACAATATCCGAACCTACCCCCAAACCGCATATTCCGAGTTTGAAATATTCATGCATATTTTCGGAGTTTACACCACCGACTGCAAGGAGCTTTACATTATTTATCGGAGCCATTATTGCTTTTATATAGCTTATATCCATTGAAACCATAGGAAACAGTTTCACAAAATCCGCACCGAAACTATGAGCTGCAATTATTTCAGACGGAGTAAATGCCCCCGGAATTGATACCATTCCGAGTCCAACCGTTCTCTTTATAACCGCGCTGTCCGTATTCGGAGATATTATAAACTCCGCGCCGGCATCTTTAGCAAGCTCGGTCTGTTTTTCGCTCACCACCGTGCCTGCACCTATTGACATTTTGCCTGCCGATTTTTCGCAGGCAGCAGAAATCATTGCCGCCGTTTCATCATCACTTACCGTTCCGCTTTGGTCAAAGGTTATTTCCGCATACCTTATTCCGCCGTCATAAAGCGAATGAATAATATCAGCAATATTATTTTTATTCGCGCCCCTTATAATCGAAATAATTTTTTCTTCCTGTATACCGCTTATTATTTTCTCTCTGCTCATCATCTGCACCTCCGGTCGATTTCTTCATAAATACTTATCATTCCGAGTGACACCGACATATCAACATCACTTTCCGACACACTGACAACGTTTTTATCCGTAAATTCCGTTAAAAGCTCAAAAAATGCATCTTTAATCTGTTTCTTTCCGCCTATATACACATTCTTTTCAGGGCGTGCCGAAATTTTCTTCACATCTGCGCACAAAATCGCCCCTATAAAGAAACTGTAGCAGCTCTTTTTGTCGGCTCCCAGCAGGTTTTTAAGTGTTCTTACCTTAAAAAGAGCCTCATTAAGTCCGTTTTTTATGCAATACTCAAAACCTTTCTTCAAAAATTCATTATCATATCCGTCAATATCCAAATTTATTGCATCGCTTAATATGGTTCCGCCAGAAATTGCGGCAATCATCTCTCCTGAAAGAGATGTTGAAAAATCGGAAATTCTGCCGTCTGTATCCGAAACAACCATTTTCGTATGTGAGCCCGGCAACACAACAAGTGAACCGTTTTCTGCATTAAGAATCTTTGAAATTCCGAAAAATTCACATTCCTCGCCTCTCATCATATCATTTTGCTCCAATATCACCCCTTGTTTTTTAACTCCGGGGATAAAGTTTATTGGGATATTGGTTATATCATTTATCACGACGCTTTTTATTCCGTTGTTTAATTCAGCTACCCCGGCAGGTACACATATATGAGGAACACAGTATATTCCGAACTCAGAGGTTATCATGCCCGCTGCAAGAATTGCTGTTATATCGGATTCGGTCAGCTTTGACTTTTTCATAATATCGTCAATTCCCGATTTTACCGTTTCGGCAAGAAGACTACTGTTTCTGTTCCCTGCCCCTGCTTTTAGCTTTATCTCTTCCACCGCTGTGCCGTTTTCTATAAGCCTTATCCTTGTATTTGTTGTACCGCCGTCTATCGTTATATATCTTTTCATAGTTGTCTACCTCCGGTTACCGTACTGCATATTTCTCATTTCCCTTTTGAGTGTATAATTCCTGTCTCAACAAAACAATACTCATCATTCCATGTATCAACATCCGATTTTCGCCACACACATTTTTCCTTGTAAAATTCACTTGGACCTACAATAGTGCGTTCTCCATCTTTATGATGATGCGGACCGAGCAGATTTCTGAGATTATTTTTCAGTGTTAATTTAATTTTATGCTTTCCGGCTTCATATCCGATTAGAGGAATTATGTTATCTGTAAGAAGTGTTTTACTATCTCCGTCAATTTCTGCCTCAATCACATTTATTCCTTTTATATCTAAACACAAAGCTGAATTATTGTCATATATTTCAACATTTCCGTCAAGAATCATTTCGCCGCAAAAAAACGGATACCCCTGCTGCTCAATATTTGAAAGTTTTATGCTTTCCAATGGTTTATCAATGATAAATTCACCCTTATACAACAGTGCATTATTGGAAATATTGTTCCACATTCCATCAGTGCGAACACTGAAATTGCCTATCAGATATATTGATTCTATCTCCATATCATAATTCAGCTTATTTCTCTCGCCTTCAAATTTCCATGCGTTTTTTATATTTCTGTAAACATCATCAGGCTGAACAAAGTCGCAGTCAAACGATATGGTATTTTCACCTAATGACATATACTTTGCAATTTCTATTCTTCTAAAACTTTTATCACGCCAAAAACCATTCTCACTTTTATCTATCTTTTGCCCATTTATACTTATTGCAAATTTTTCAGGTGTCTCACAAACAAGCTCCAATTGTTTTGGTATATATTCCACTTTGACATGATAATCCATATGGATTTTCACAGCTTTTTCAAGTGCATTTGCGCGCTCGCAAATATTGAGGACATATCCGTTTTTCTCTTGAAGCTCGCCGTCAAAATAATAATCACATTTGTCAAGCGTAAGAGAATTAACCGGTTTCTGAACAAACTTAAATTTATCGTCTAAAACTGCTTGAACATAATCTTCTTCACTGCGGCTCACATTTCTTGTTCCATCCTCAAAAATCATAAGGCTTCCCCACGGCTCAAATGTATGAACACCGCTGAATTCATCAAAATTTCCCGTGTAAATATCCAATTTTCTGCCTTCAATATTTATCTTCGCCGTTTTTCTATCAGGTGAAGAATTAACAAAATAGTGTACTTTAGCCTCGCCAAACCCTCTTAATGTATATGTAAGCGATTTCTCATTGGTCACATTATTCGCCTGCAAACTCGAAATATCCGCAATCACTCCGCCCTGTTTCTTATATTCGTCAAGCAGACTTTCGGTTGAAGGTAGCAGCTCTTTGCAAAAAGAAGTTATTACACAGCTATATTTTTGTTTACCGACAACCATTTTCCCATTCTCAACAAAAGCATGCCGTTCTAAAATTGTTTCATCTCCCAGATGAAAACCTATGTGCTTTTCCTCAAGTTCATTTATTGCCGCAAGAAACTCATTATTCAGTTCTTCAAGTCCGATATTTTCATTATTATCAAAAAGAGTCCACGCCGTTGTTTGAGGATGAAGCAAAAGAACATCTGCAGTCTTTTCCCCCTTACTTAAAATCATACCTACTCGCGACATAGCTTCAACCCATTTGTCATAATCGCTCCACCACGGTTGCTGACGATACATTGCAGGCGGATAATCCCGTTTTCTCATTCCTCTTATTGAATATCCCTCCAGATGCGGGCAAAGCATATTTATTCCCCTTACCATCTGCCATTCATAAATTCCTTTTAATTCGGAAAAACTTACATTATGTCCGCACAGAGCAAAAGTTTCCGACAAAACCAAATCTTTTCCCAATTGTTCGGCGACAGATGAAACTTGTCTTGCCGTAAGACAGTTAAACACTTTTCTTCCGAGCCAATCCATACCGGGCATATGCAAGTATTCATAATGAGGCATACACGCACCATTTGTCACAAGCTGTGAAAGCAGTGTTTCCTCCAACACAAGATGACCTGTAATCTGAAGATTTCTTTTACTGCACCAATCATATATTTGCTTAAAAAAGCTTTCGGAAAATAAATCAGTAACCATCTTCCAAAAATTTTTACGGGTTTGCTTATAATTGTTAACCGGTAAAAAAAGTTCCTCCAAGCAGTCAAATAAATTTTCTCCGAAACGCTTCTTATACTCCTTTTCAAAAACAAAACTCCACGGAATTCCGTTCCTTGAAATTTGAGGTTCATCCGTAAAAAAGCCTGTTATTCTGTTGCCAAACCGCTCATAATAAGGCTCGTAAGTACATTTGATAAACTCTTTTACAACATCTTTATCCAAAGTATCTACATAAAACGGATTGGTGTCATAATAAAAATAATGCTTTCCGCTTCTGCAAATCGCAGTTTCAGTATGCATTAAGTCATCTTCCATTCTGAGATACTTCTGCTGATACTTGATACCAAGACCGTTTACCTTTCCTCCTCCAAAACCGCTCGGCCATCCGTTTTCGTCATAAGCCCACGAATACATACCGCATTTTTCTGCCTGCGCCGTGGCCGCTTCAACATTATCAAACCACTCATTGCTCATATATTCGGTCTGGAGTCCGCCTCTTGCATGCATAAAAAATCCGCCTATTCCGCTGTCATTCATTACTGAAACCTGTTCTGCGGTTTCTGCGGTGTTAAGTTTTTCGTTCCATGACCAAAAAGGTATTGGTCTGTATTTTTTAGGTATTTCTTTTGTGTTTATCATTTTTCCGCCTCATAATCAAATAATTTTTATCTGCCTATTTGAAGTATATGTTTTCCCTCTTTCAGCAAACAATCTCCGTTTTTTACTTTATATCCGTCTCTTAATTTAAGTTTCCCACACATTCCGCTTGGCACAGAAATATTCATAATAATATCCCTACCGTATCTTTTCCATGTGCAGCTGAGTCTGCCGTATTTTGAGTCGTAATATCCCTTTGCAAAATCAAGGTTTGTTATAAACAACGGCGATATTTCAAACTCCGAAACATCGGTCATATCGGGATTTGGCTTTATTCCGGCGACCTCCTGAATAAGCCAGCTGCTTATATCACCCATATAATGATGGTTTTGCGAGCCGACATCTCTGCCGTCATCATACGGAAATGTTTCCTGCAGGGTAGTCGAACCGAGCTTCACCCATAATCCGTAACACGGTCTTTTTTCGCACACAATCAACCGGTATGCCAAATCCCATTCGCCTATTCTTACAAGCGCATGAAAAATATACCGAAGTCCTATACAGCCGCACATCGTGACAAATCCGTCTCTTTTTATTATTTCAAGAAGTTTTTTGCCGGCAGCGGCTGTTTCATCTTCGTTAAATACTCCGCACTCGATTGCCATTGCCTGCGAAGTCTGACAATTTCCCGCAACTGTCATGGTTTCAAAATCAATCAAATGTTTGCGAATTGCTTCACGCAGTCTTTTTGCAACAGCAGCCGCATACTCTGCTTCATTCGTTCTGCCTGCCCGGTTAAATAAAAATGCGGCTCTTGACGCAGCTTCATATCCAGATATACTTGACGTCACCGCCACAGGGGAGGCAATACTGCCGCTTTCCCATTTTACAGGGTCGTGCCAATCGCCCAGTCCGTAATTCAGCAATCCGTTCTTATCCTCAACAGAGCATTGATAAATAAGCATTCTCATAATCATCTGCAAATTATCCGATATGATTTTTTTATTTCCGTCAAATTTATAAATATAATACGGTATATTTACGCATACACAATCCCAGGCAGGACCGTTTGAATATATGCCGTCCGAATTATAATACCCCCAGCCGCCCGTCGGTACAATGCCCGGAATTACGCCGTTTTCATCTTGCGCCGCACGGATATTTTCAAGCCATACCTCAAGGCTGTTTGACGCATTATAATTTAACAATATCTGTTCACAGGACAACTGCGCATCACCCGTCCAGCCGTTTTTCTCTCTGTGCGGACAATCGGTAGGAAAATAGTAAAAATTAGAGATGTCCGATCTTTGCGTCATTTCCTGCAATTTATTCAAGGTGTTATCCGAGCAGATGAAATCCGCACGTTTTTCTATATCGGAACTCATAACCGCAAAGGTCAGAGTGTCCTCTGATACCTGTTCCGCACAAAGTCCCTCGACGAATGCATATCTAAATCCGTCATATTTAAATTTCGGAATGAACGTTTCCTCGCCGCCTTTACAGATAAATACGTCTTTTTGTCCGTACTGAATATATTTTTCAAAAAAATTCGGGCTCACAAAAGACACGGTATTGATTGACGGTATTCCGTTATGCAAATACTCCAGGTGCCGTATTGTAATTACCTGTCCTTTTTTTCCGTTTATTTTAAGCTTTGTTACTCCTGCATTATTCTCGCCAAAATCAAACAAATAAACATTTTCTCTTACGGTTTCATTCAGAGGAACAATTTCTTTCTCTTTTTCTCCGAACAAAACGGGAGTGACGGCAAACGAAATTTTATCATAATGTTTAATATCAACGGCTTTCAGCTCTTTATGTATTTTTATATTGTCCGCCCTGCACAGCAGTGCCTTTCCCTTCGGAGGACGTTCGACAATGGCACACTTCCAGTTTAAATCATCAAAACCGACGCTGTTCCAACCGTCAATTTCCAAATTTGAATTGTATCTGTATTCAAATCTTAAATCGTTATATAAAATCGGCGAAGGGTGGGTTTTAAAAGTTTCATCCGTTTCCAGTTCAAATTTTTTATCATTATTGCTTGCTTCAAGGCATATTGCGGTGCATACGGGACCTCTTGACTTTGCTTTGTCAAATCCCCATACAATTCCACCGTAAGAATTTCTGGTTCCGTTTCCGAGCAGAATAGCGATTACATTTTTTCCTTTTGTCAATAATTCCGAAACATCATAATTATCATAATAAACAATATCATCGGGATTACTTATATACGGTGATAGCGGACCTTTTGTAATGTTCTTTCCGTTAATATAAATTTCGTAAAATCCCAGTCCCGTTATTGTTATTTCAGCTTTTTGAGGTTCAAAATCCAAGCAAAAGCATTTTCTGAAATACGGTGCGGGAACACAATAATCTTCGGTACCGATATTGTCGTCCGACTTGATAAACTTATTTGAAAACTTCATTATACCCTCCTAACCGAAAAAATCTTGTCAAATTCCATTTTACACAATATAACTGTAATATGTTATCCGACAAGATTTTATTCTGCTTATCCTTTTACTCCGCCGATATTTACTCCGCCCATAATCTGCTTATGGAAGAATACAAATATCAGGAACGGAGGTATGCTTGCAAAAACCAGTGCCATAAAATATGTATTCATCTGCACACTCTGATTTCCGTTTAATCCGTACACAACCAACGGCACAACGAGCTTTGTGTCCAATACGAGCAACGGAGTGAAGAAGTCAGACCATGCTCCCGACAGAACGTTTATCGATTGGTATATAATTACCGGTACCACGAGCGGCAGCATAATTTTAAAGAATATTCCCCAGTCGCTGCAGCCGTCTATCCGTGCCGCCTCCAAATATGAATTTGAAAGACCGTCAAATGCGTTCTTGAAAAGCAATACCGCAAAAGTATCGGCTCCCGCACTGAGCCACATTGGCCAATACGTGTCAAGAAGCGAAACGCTGAATTTTGTATCAACCGCAAACGGGAAGTGCAGCCAGGAAATATAATTCGGCACTATTCTTACCTGGCTCGGCATCATCATAGTCCACACCACCAATGCAAATATAAGCTTTGTTCCTTTCGGTTTAAGCTTAGACAGGGCAAATCCGCCAAATCCGCAGACGAGTATACTTACAAATAAATCTCCCAAAGATAAAACAATGGTATTTACAAAGTATTTGTTGAATTGCAGCAGTTTCCATGATTCGGTTATTCTCGCTGTCATTTTTGAAAGCGTCATATCCTTCGGCAGCCAGCTGAATTCCGCATAAATCTCCTGACTGTCCTTAAAGCCGGAAAGTATTGTCCACACCGCAGGTACGACCGAGAAAAACGCCAATACAACCAACACCGCAAAAAACAGCCAATATATCAGCTTTCCCCTCCATGTTTTAAGCTCATAATAGCTTAAAACACCTGTAGTCTTATCCTTAAATCCTTTCATTATTGCGTCCTCCTTAATATCGGTTTTCAACTATTTTGTTGAGCACAAAATAGAATACGGTGAATACAATAAGAATTAAAAATATTATAACTCCCAATGCCATCGCCTGACCCGTTGCTTGTCCTCCGCTGTTAAATCCGTATTGATACAGCTGATATGAAAGTGATGTTGATGCGCCGTTGGGGCCGCCTCCCGTCATAGCCAGCGGTTGTTCCATAATCTGAAAAGCTCCGATTATCTGTCTGACAAGACATAACAGTAAAATTCCCTCGGTAGCAGGTCTTGTAACATGCCATAATTTTCTCCACGGACCTGCCCCGTCAATCTGCGCCGCCTCATAAATTTCCGGCGATACGCCCTGCAATGCCGCATAATACAACAGCACCGCACCGGGCAGTCCCTTCCATGTATTATAAATGCTTATTCCTATAATGACAAACTTAGGATCGTTCAGCCAGCCGTACGGCGCAATCCCAAACTTTGCCAAAGCAACATTCAGCAAGCCCGATGTGTCCGGACTGTACATAAATTTCCAGATAAGCATTGCCGCAATGCCCGGTATTACTGCCGGAATATATGTTAATATTCTCAGCGTGTTTTTAAAATGCACTATTTCATTCAGCATAACGGCTATTATGTATGGCGGCAAAAATCCAATTACTAATGACCAAAAGACAAATTTGAAATTTACCCACAGCATCGGTAAAAACTTTGTATGCGTAACTACCTTTCTGTAGTTATCCCATCCGCAAAATTCCTCCACGCTGTATCCTCTCATATTAAAGAAAGACCATATGCTGCTTAAAATTGTCGGACGCCAAATAAACAAATATAGTATAACAATCATCGGCAGCATAAATATCCAACCGCTGATATTACGGCTTCCATAAAGACTTTTCTGCGTTTTGCCATGCGGAAAAACGGTTTTCTTGTCAGTTTTCATATCCTTGTCTTCACCTTTCTGTATCTTTCTGAAATCAGTGGGCAGAAATATTCTGCCCACTGTCAGTACATTAGTTCATATTGTCGAGATAATTTGCCTGGAAATCTGAATTTGCCTTTTTCAATACTTCCTTGCAATCGGCATTTTCGTCGGTTAATACCGCCTGAATACAATCTGCTAAAATTCCGTAAAGCTGCTGACAGTTTACAGGTTCCTCCGCACGGACTTCGGCAGGACAATTTGCAACAAATTCATTGTATAATCTTACACTGTTGGGATTTCCGTTTGAATTTTCATCAATAAGCTTATGCTCATATTCAAGCGACTCAACTCCTGCTTTCCAAGCGGACATTCCTTTAATTCCGACACGCTGATTGCTGTCAAGCATTACCTTAATCTTGCTTTGCTGTGTTTCTTTAAAGTCATCTGTAGCCGTATCGTTCAATTCTCCCGAAATCCAGCGAACAGCCGCATCTATCTGTTCATCAGTTGCCTCGGCATTAACACAGAGAACTTCTCCCGAAATCATTGTAACATTTGCTTTCGGTCCCGCAGGCATTGCCATCATACCTACCTGCTCGGGTTTCATACCGTACTTCGCCCAGGGAGCCTGGAAAGAACCGGGGAAAATTGACATTGCGGCTCCTCCGGTTGCAAAAATCTGCGACCAGTCATCGCCTGTTACAATCGAGTTTGAGGGAATGACATCGTACTTCCATTTCAAATCCTTAAAGAACTGAAGTGCATCGGTACATTCCTGCGAGTCGAATGTTGCTTCCCATTTGCCGTCCGAATTTTTCTCCATAAATTTTGTACCGAACGACCATGCCAGCTGTGTGAAAATCCAGCCGCCGCTGTTTGTCGCCGTCGGCAATACAAGGCCCGGTTTTCCTGTCTTTTCTTTTACCTTAAGCGCAAATTCAAGAACCTCGTCCCAGTCTTTGGGCTGCATGGGAGTTCCGTCCTCCTCAACCAAACCTGCCTGCTTCATTAAATCCATATTGCAAGCCAAACCCAAAATGCTGACGCCTCTCGGCAAAGCATAAACGTGTCCGTCCTTGCTGATTGCTTCAAGAACTTTCGGATTAAGCTTATCCAAAATACCTTTTTTCTTCAAAACCTCCGTCAAATCTGCCGAATATTTTGAATTGATAATCTCGGACATCTCAGTAAATCCCGCCACATACACTGTAGGCAGCTGACCGCCCGACGCCTTTGCATAAAATGTTTTTCTGTCAAAATTCCATGTGTCCGGCTTAATTTCAACTTCCGGATTTTCCGCCTCAAAACGTGCTTTTCTTGCATTCATATTATCAAGTGCAGCGCCCTCGTCAGACGGCCATAAGCCAACCGAAATCACCGTTTGACCC
>CAKSPN010000031.1 GCA_934481375.1 uncultured Clostridia bacterium | reverse complement strand
GAACACGGCGTACCACGCACCCACAAGACAGCCCGAATGTACGCCCTGCCAGCCGCATTTATGTATATCGTACACGTCAATGTACGCCGTTTCTATCAGATAATTGTATGCGGAAAGCATTCTGCCGTTGTCCGCCGAACATATCGAATGGGGCGCAAACGAAAGTGATGACGAGGACTCGCACATATGCTCGTAATAATCCCAGTTTGCCGCATAGTCCGCTCCTTCGGGAGTCATATTAAGATAGCTGTATATAAGCATAACGTCCGGCTGTTTGATTATCTGGCTCTTGTGATAAAGTCCCGATGATTTCATCTGGAAATTGACTGCATTGTTTCCGCCTGCTTCTTCAAGATTTCGGCTCAGTCCGAAATAACCGTCAAACTGCGGAATTAGTCCGTTTTTCTCCAACGGCTGATACAGCTTATCGGCAATCTCACTGTAGTCATTGTCCAAGCCGAGCATTTTTGCATACTCCGTTACCTTTTCCAATACGAATTTAACAAGATAGTTTGTATATGCGTCATTATCCACGTACGGGTGATGTTCGTCCGTACCCGTTACACAGCGTATCTCGTATCTGCCGTTATGCAATTCCGCACGGCTTTTCCAGAACTCGCACAGCTCCGTAAGCATTTCCATACCGTAATCACGCAGAAAATCAATATCGCCCGTCACGGTATAATAATGGATTATTCCCCACGCTATATCCGCATTTATATGGATTTGCATAAACGGGTGACGTGCGTAAATCCACACTCTTTCATCACCCTCGACAGACGAGCAGAACGCATATTTTGCGCCCTTAAATCCTGCCTCACGTGCGTTTTTCTTCGACTGTTCAAGCAGTCTGTAACGATACATAAGCATCTTTTTTGCGGTTTCGGGAGCGGTGTAAATAAATATCGGTAGCTGATAAACCTCACAGTCCCACCATACGAAATCATTGTATTTCTCGCCTGTAAGTCCCTTTGCCGCAATTGAATGAATACTGTCGGTATGCGATGCGGAGATAAGCGAATGATAATGTGCATATCTTATGCCCGTATCCGCTTTTTCGTCACCGCTTATGCGAATATCCGCCATATTAAAGGCCTTGCCGTATTCAGCCGTATGTGATTTAAAATATTCGTCATAGTTCAAATTCAGGGGCTGCGGACGGGACACATCGCCCTCACGCAACGATACAATATACACACGTTTTTCCACGGTGTATTCCCTGTCCTTTTCAGCATCAAATTCCGTAACATTGTAAATCAGTCCGTCCTCCGATTTACCGCTCCAATCAGCGTCCGTATTTATGTCCGTGACAGCCGTTATGCCTGTTTCAAAGCCGTACTTTTTACCTATAAGCGTATGCACGTATGCCATATTATCCGTTACGGTTTCGTTTAATACCTTTGCGACCTTTTGTCCGCCCGTTTTCACACGCTTGTCAATGCCCGACATCACCTCGATTTTTCCGCTGTGGTTAATCGGCGTGATTTTTACTTTTATGCAATATATATGGTCGTCGGCAAACGAGGCAAATCTTTCAAATGAAAAATCCGTTATATCGCCCCTGCCGTTCTCCCAACGCACATTCCTTACAAGACGTGCGGTTTCGGGGTCGATATACCGCTCCCACGAATGGAGCTTTCCCTCCCACGGGTAGAACGTTTCGCCGTTTACGCTTATGCGCATAAGCAGGAAATCGGGATTGTTTATAACGCTGTCCTGATACTCAAACTCCTTAAGCTTATCCTCGTCTATATAGTATTTTTTCATATACTCGTTATCCGGGAACGGCTCCATAACCTCGATTATTTCGTCAATAACCCCGCGGATATACGCACCCTGTATTCTTAATGAGCCGTATTCCTCAAAACTGCCCCGCACTCCCATATAACCGTTTCCGGTAGTGAACAGCGACGCATTTAACGACTCCTCCTCAATATTGTATTTATCCTCAACAAATCCTTTAGATGTTACCTTGAGCATTTGAAACCTCCCTGTTTTCTTCTTTTTCCATAAACTTCTTTACCGATGCAATTTTCATAAGCATATTTAAAACTCTCCGAGCCGATACATACACTTGTTCACGTGTAAGCTCTCCGCTGTCCAGCGCCTTTGTTACGCCGTCAATATCACCCGTTGCCATTTTCAGATCATGCCCCGCCTTAAGCTCACGGACGTGATTTGAGTCGTTCCACCAGTCCGTAACAAACACGCCGTCCCAGTGCCACTCATCTCTCGGTATATCCGTAACAAGCCGTCTGTTCTCGCACACCTTTACGTTGTTGACGTGATTATACGAACTCATTATTGCCCACGGATTTGCCTCACGTATTGCAAGCTCAAAGCCTTTCATATAAATTTCACGCAAGGCTCTCTCGCTGACACGGCTGTTTGACTTTAATCTCTCATACTCGGTATTGTTTGCGCAATAGTGCTTCATCATCGACACAACGCCGTGAGCCTGAACCGCTTTTATCTGCTCAATCGCAAACACAGCCGCTACATACGGGTCCTCGGACGCATACGTGTAATTTCTGCCGCCGAGAGGATTTCTGAATATATTTATCGCCGGTGCGAGCCACATATCAACATCGCATTTTCGGCACTCCTCGCCTATTGCGTTTCCGTATTCACGCATAAGGTCACGGTTAAAGCTTGACGCAAGCAGAATTGGTGCGGAATACGTCACCGTCTTAACGCCGGGCTGATACAAACCGTTACTGCCGTCCGCAGTCTGCGCCGCAGGAACCCCACGCACAAACAGAGGGTGATTACAGCCCACGCTCGAATGAGGCGTCTTGTTTAGGCTTGTTCCCGATACAATTGTTGCCAATTCGCCGTTTGAAAGCTGTTCCAAAAATACATTCATAAGGTCGGGATTTTCATAAACATCATGCAGTAAAATCCCCACACGTATACCGTCGTCAGGCTCAATCTGCGGCATCGGCTTAAATGCGGATTTTTCGGCTTTCTCAACCTCGCCGTCAGATGTTTCCGCAACGGACTCCGCCGTGCTTTTTTCTATAATAATTTCCGCCATATCGGGGAACGGAAGCTTTTCCACAACAAATTTCAAATACGCAATTCCCGACGGCAGTTCGATTGTGACAGGCTTTGTATATGCAAAAACGCAATCCCCGTTCTCATCAACGGCTTTTTCAAGATTTGCGCCCGAAAGCGGCTGAGAAATATTTGAAACAGCCATACTCATAACGCTGCCGATTTTTTCGGTTTCGCCCGAATATCTGCATTTAAAGCTGATGTCGTAATATCCTGCCTCCTCCACGTCAAGGCGGTACGAGGCATTGTTGCCGGTTGCCCAGAACCACGTGAGGAAGTCGATAACCTCGTCCTTTTGGCGCTCGCTGCGGATTTCCAGACCGTACGAACACTCGTAAAAATTATGACCGTTTACAATGTTTTTACCGCTGTTTTTAATCTTGACGGTGGTATCCGATTTTTGAAGCAACAGAGCCGATACGGGCGGATTATCGCATTTTGCCTTAATGCGGATTTCGGTGTACATTTTGTCTAAGCATTTTGGCAAGGTAATCTTTGCACAATTGTTATTGTCCGATTTAAGATCGGCAAGAACGCCGTTAAACGAAATGTCAATCAAATCTTCGATTTTCTTTGAGGTGTCGCCCTCAAACGTCAAGTCATAATAACCGCCCACGCCCGGCAAAACCTTAACAACGCTTTCTTCGCCGATTTTCAGTTTTTCAAACGGAACGGTTGCAATATCCGACGGAATACGGTTTATGCCTTTGGGCGAAACCGCCGTATCATACTCCGCACTTTTTTCATCGGCAGGCAGTTTTTCCCACGAGCCGTCCGCAAGCAGACGTTCTCCGAGAGCCGTTGAAATCGGCATACATCTGCGGATAAACTGTGTTTCGCCGAGAACATATTCGCCTGCCGTTTTAACGTCCGCACTGCTGCTGCCGACAAGCAATGTATATGTACCCTTTTCCAGTACCCATACCGACTTTGTGCCGAGCGCGCCCGTATCGTCATATCCTGCCATATCGGCGGTATTTACGCAAATCTCAATACGTTCGCTCTCGCCCGGCTCTAACAGCTTTGTTTTGGCAAAACCGCAAAGCTCCTTTTCGGGACGTCCGAGCTTTGCGCCGTCCGAAAGCTTCGGCGGTGCGAAATACAACTGTACAACCTCTTTGCCGTCGCAATTACCCGTATTTTTCACATCAATGCCTACCCTGATTGTTTCTCCCGACTCAAAGCATACGGGCTTGATTTCAAAGGTTGTGTACGACAGCCCAAACCCGAACGGATAAACAACGCAGTCGTTTTTATCAAACGTATCAAAATATCTGTAGCCGATAAAAATATCCTCTTTATAATCCTGTACAAGTCCGCCGCCGTGTTCGCCGAAGGTTTCTGTTGACGAATAATCATTAAGATGCTTTGCCATAGTGAAAGTAAGCTTTCCCGACGGATTAACATCTCCGCACAAAATGCGTGCGACACCCTCTGCGCCCATATCATACAGCTTGTTTGTATAAAGAATTGCGTCAATTCTGCTTTCGTCCAAAAATCCCAAATCAATACTGCCGACCACGGACAAAATCAATACTACCTTATTGAAAACTTTGCCGACAGCCTTAATCAGCTTTTTTTCATAGCGTGAAAGGAGGTATCCGCCCTCCTCGTTCTTGACGTCCTCATTTTCACCGCTGTTTCTGCCGATAACGATAATTGCGGTTTCCGCACCGTTATCCTTTATATTTCGGATTTCATCATCGGTGAAAACAATTTCGTTGCTGATAATGGTAACGGGCGTGTTTGTGCGGTATTTCTTTACGCCTCCGTCAACGGCTTTGTAGCGTGCGTACAGTTCCTCGTCGATTTCGCACCCGTTATTTTTCAGCGCCGAAGCAATATCGTTTCCCGTTACCGAATAATTGCCCGACTCAAGCTGTGCGTATCCGAACACCGCCGTTTTGCCCTTTTTTATCGGCAATACGCCGTTATCGTTTTTTAATAATACCGCTCCTTCTTCAACAAGCTTTTGGGCGGTATTGTACCACTGTTCCGTATTATAATTCATTTTTTTCTCCTTGTACTGCTTTTATTTTAAGATTAATTTCGTTCCGCAGATCAAGCATTTGTTCCGCCGTCACCCTACAGTTAAAACTGATGTCGGGTATGTGCTTTTTAATTATTCCGCACACATATTCTCTGTCCGTAAGCGTTTCCAAAAGCTTAAACGCTCTTGTGTCCTGCATTTGGTCACGGAAAGTCATAAGCCGCAGGGACGGCTCGGCCTTTTTTCCGTTCGGATAAACCAGATATGATGTACCGCCCGTAAAATCACCGTCCATATCGCTTGAAATGCGTGGATCTGTCATCAATCTGGACAGTCTGTTGTGATGTGCGTTAAATCCCCATTGCAGAAATCCGTCTATATTAAAGTAATACAGCTGTGTGCCGAGTATTCTTCCACGCACCTGCGGCATTCCTATAACACGGTTTGACATATTTTCATCGCACTCATACCCCGTATAATACAGCCAAAGCGGTTTTGCCCGTCCCAAAAAATCTTTTATACGGCGTGTCACAACTATCGGTGTTTGTACAAGTCCGTTTTCGTAAAATTCGTAATCGGACAATGCGTCACCGCTCGGATAATCTTCAAGTTCCTTATGCATAAAACTGCTTGCAGGGCCATAGCTTTCCAAATGCTCCCGTATCGGTTCGTCGGAGATATGGAAGAAAAATCTCTTTTCATAACCGTTATCCTTTAAAAAGACTTTTAATTCGGTAAGATATTCGTGCAGAAAATTTTTGTACTCATCCGAAGCAGCGTCTGTATGCCAGCCGAACAGTTTTTTATTCTTACCGTCCACACGGACGATAATTTTCGGCGCATTTTTCGCACCCCACTGCGTAAACAAATGGCTGTGCTCAAAATACTCTATTTTGCATTTCAAAGCCAATTCTATAAATTTTTTAAGCAGTGAAAAATCAAATATATATTTTCCGTTTTTCCTCTCAACCCCGACAAGCTGTGCCGTGGCACGTTCTTCGCCTACCGGGGTATCGAGCGGAGGCGTAAACGCAGGCGTAAGTATCATATTCTGTCCGTTTTTTGCCGCAAGACGTATGTAGCTTTCAGCCGCTTCAAAGAATTTCTTTGAAAACGGTTTAGTGTTTGAAAAATGTGCAATACAATCGTAATGCATCCAATTGGTTGCGATAATGCTCTGCTTTGGCAGATTTACGTCAAGTACATTAATCGTTAATTCATTTTCGGCTGCAAGTTCATTTGTTTTGCGGTCATAGAATTTAATTGATATTTTATATTCTTTCGGATACAGTTCCTCAAGTTCTTCATTAACATTAAACCAAATGTTTTTCCAATATCCCGTCGGTACGGAGAAGAAATTATTTTTCCTCTCGGACAGGTAATCGGGATACAAACCGGGATCTTTTCTTAAAAACCAATCGTCCGCAGTACTGTATCCGATACGCATAACCGGAACGTTATCCATAATGTAAACGCTTATTTTATCTTTAATTTCAGAGCTTACCTCCGCTCTTATTTCAACAACGTCATTCCAGCCATTGCCCTCACCCGGCTCAAGTTCCGCCGTAAAAGACACCTGAAACGAAAAGCACTCGTTTTTAAGCATTGACGTATACTCCAAATTATCGGCACTTATATCCGAATTATAAAACACGGTATCGAGCGAATTTCTCAAATAAGCTTTATATATCATAACATTACCCCTTATATCGGACGGCACTTAAATTCTTCGTTTGCGATAACATAAAATTCGCCGTCTTTTATGTTTTCGCACTCAAAATCGTTAAGGACAATATCACCCTTTTCCGACCAGCCTTTTATAAATGCATTTCCGTTATATCCCGTTACTTTTACGTTATCAAACTCCAGCTTTCCGAAATCCGCCGTAAGCATAAACGGGTCTTTTTCATATCCCTCACGGACGGAATATTCCACGTTTTTAAACGTCATCTCAAACGGAAATTTTCCGTTGCCGTAGGCGCATATTCCGCCCGAGATATTTTCCGCTTTTATGTTTTCAAAGCGAATATCCGTCGGCGGATTTCCCCTCTGCCACGCCTCGTTTCCCGAAAGATTTAAGTGGAAGAATTTATCCGCACCGATTACGGTACAATTTTTCACGGTGATTTTTCCCTGTTCCGAGAGCGCCGGTAAATCGTCGCTCACGAAATATGTAAAGAAGCAAAGCATACTATGTCTGCCCTTTTCGGTGCAGTCCAATGTGTGGCTCATTCTGTCAGCCATCGGCAGAGTACCACGCATAGGATATTTGCACGGCGCATACACTTCGCAGTTTTCTATAAGGATATTTGCTCCGCCGAAACGAAAAGCACTGCACGCCGAACTGATATAGCAGTTGTTTATATGAACATTCAGATTGCCGAACCCTGCAACGCAATCATCGCCAGTTATAAGACTGCAATTGTCAATCTCAACGTTTTTGCAGCAGCGGACATGAAGTGCGTCATGACCGCCCTCCACGGTTAAGTTTTTAAACTCAACATTTTCGGATTGAAAAATTGCGTGCGCCCAGTTTGAACTGTTTTCGACCGCATATCCCTCAAAGCGCACATTTTTGCAATGGTGCATATTGACGGCATGGGGGCCACGGTAAAATTCCTCGCCCTCGGGGTCATACACATTTCTGCCGTCTATTTTAGAGCCTTTTTCGCCGATTATTGCAATATTTTCGGCATATGCCGCACGTATAATTCCGTAATTCCAGTAACTGCCGACCGAATAGAGGTGTGCCTTATACTGTCCCTTTAAAATCGCCCACTGCCACGGCGAAAGCCAGCGCAGACGTGTATTTTCAAGCGGCGGAAGCGGCTGTAATTTATCTTCGTTGATATGCTGATACGCTTTGGGGTTAAGACTTCCCAAAATCACTGCATTCTCCATTAAATGCAATGTTATATTACTGCGCAGGCGAATATCGCCCACGACAAAACTGCCCTCGGGTACTTGCACCTCTCCTCCGCCTTTTTCAAAGCAATAGTCAATCGCTTTTTGGAAAGCATCGGTCTGCTGTTGTTCAATGTAAGGAACTGCGCCGAAGTCAGTTACCGAAACCGTTAATATTCCCATAATGTTTCTCTCCTTATCAATCATCTTACTTTTAATTTTAAAGACTTTCGGGAGTAAAATCAATGTGCACCGTTTTGTTTTTTATGTCTGATTTTAGTTTTATATTAAAAAACAGAGCCGTCTCGGCAACGGCTCCGTTCAGATTGCAGACAAACCGTTTGAGGTTTGTCTGCTTTGTTATTTGAAAAAAGTGATATATCACTTTTTTCGCCTGTCGACAGGCTCTTTACAGCTTACCGAATATGTTTACTGTACTTTCGGTTCGCTTATTATTTTAGTTCTGCACATCGGGATGAGATTTGTATTCTCCCAAAGGAACGCCTTAACCGTATATTCGCCGTCGTCTATATCGTCCGGCACGGTTACGGCTGTTGTTGTTACAGCGCTTCCCAATGCAAGATTTGTTACGTTTGTGATGTGGCATTCTTTTAATATTCCGTCCTTATACAATGCGATTGCCGCAATGCCGTTCATCGGTGTGGCAAGCTTTTCGTTTGAAAGCGTTGCAGTAACCGACGCGCCCTTTTTAACGCTCTTTGCACTTAAATCATATGTGTAATCATACGGTGACTCAATCTGTTCGATAAGTACGTCGTCCAGTATGATTTCATAGTTTATTTCTTCTCTGTAGAAGAACGGCATACCTGTCGATACGGCTTTGAACGCAACCTCATACTTTGTCATTTCGTCCGTCATCTCGAACATAGCCACGCCTTCGCCCTGACCGCCGGCCTTGCGGCGTGCAACGCCAAACTGCGGTTTTTCTCCGGCTTTTGTTGCCTTTGCATAGAACGATACCTTATACCACTTGCCGGCTTCAATCTGTCTTGATGCACTTGTACCCGTACCCGACATTGTCGACTTCGGGCCGTAATCAACATATGAAGAATCCCATTCGCACAATCCTACAGACGCAGCATAGGGGTCTGTAATACCGATTATTGCAGCCTTACCGGGCGAGCGGTATTCCTCGTCTGTAAACGAACCGTTCCAAAGGTTATTATACAGGAAATTCTGCATCCATGCATTCTTGTCAAAGCCTGTGTATGCAACCAATGTATCGGGAACGGTAATTGCTTTTGTAACCGTTGCGGTTATACCCTTTGTATCGGTAACAACAATTGTAACATCGCCGTCCTTAATTGCCGCAAGACCGAAAGTGATTGTCTTTGCGTCCGTTCCTACAACGGCGTCGGTTGTTTTTCCGTTATACGTAACCTTTGCCGACGCAATATCTTTATCAAATGTCATTGAATACTCATTGTAGCCAAGCTCGGCATTTGTTCCCTCTGCGGGAAGCGTTGTGCTTACCTCCTCGGCTGTGGGGATTATGTCAATTCTTATATCGTCTATATAAAGATTTGCCGGAATGTTGTTGAAAATCGGAAGATCGGTTGCTTGTGCCGTAAACGTTGTTTCAAAATAGTTCCACTGCTGTTTCGGCAATGTACTGTAACCGTTGCTCGATATTTTCCAACTGTATTGATCCTGGCTTCCTGGTGCATTTCTAACAAGCACGCTCGGCGTAACTGCCGTTGCCGCCTCGTCAGCATATACCCAGTATGAATATTTATATGTTTTTCCTACTTCAAGACCCGTGAAGTTTGCACCGCCTTTGGAATATGCCCAGCCATTGTCTTTGCCGGTTATTAAAGCAGCGTTACCGCTTGACACAGCTTTCGTGTGCAGTGAATACGCACCCGAATGAGCCTGCGTGCTTGTGAGTTCTACGCTTGCACTCGTGAGACCGCCCATAAATCCATATGCTTTAGCGGCAAAATTATCCTGATTAAATCTGTTTTCAAAGTCGGTAAATGCTACCCAGTCGCCGCTTATATTGAACGTTCTTGTTACCGTTACATTTCCGCCCTCTGTGCCGACTGCCGTTACGGAAACGGTTTTTTCGCCCGCACCGCTGAACAGCGTTTCAAACGAAACTGCTTTTCCGCTTACCTTTACTGCGTCTGCCGATAAGGCTGTTCCGTTTACCGTTACGGAAGCCGAAGCAATATCCTTATCAAAGGTTACGCTGTAGGTATTTCTGCCGACTGTTTCTTCCGCACCGTCGTCGGGTAAGGTTGTCGAAACCATCTGCGGATTTATAATATACTTCTGTGTAGTTTCTTTGTAAAGCGCTCTGCCGATATAATCGCATGCGCTTACAGCAACGGTCACGTCGCTTCCGTATTCAAGACTCGTTGACGGAACAATCGTTGCGGTTTTTGTTGTATCGTCATATATAACAGACTGCGGTACTTCGCCGTTTATAATATATGCTTTCGGGTTTGTTACGTCACTGCTCATCTCCTGCGAGAACTTAATCAAAATTTCATCGGCTGAAAGCTTGGCTATCTCCGATGTCGGGTCTGTTCCGTCAAGAATTGACGTATCGTTAATCTGTACTACTCTGAAATCGTCAATCAAAGCAACCCCGCCATTTCTTACGCTGTTTGAATTATAGAAAAATGCGGGAGTTTTAATAAGCTTAGCGCCGCCGCCCAAATCCTGACCGCCTACAAATTTATAACTCACCGATCTCCAGCCGTCATCTGTAGGATTGAATATATCCTTATTTCCCCATATCCATTTACTGTCATCTGTTCGCATACCATAGTAGAACGTATCTTTGTTGGGAGATATATCCTTCACCTTAAAGCTCATTATATATGTTACGCCATCGGCGAACGAAAATTCAGCCGATGTACCGTCCCAGCCATGATACGGCATAAAAGCCGAATACGAGTCGCTCTTTGTCTCCATTTTTACGCTTCTGTTACCTGAAAATCCTTCTTCGTCGGTATAGCCCACTTTTCCCTCAAGAGAGCCGTTATACCAAGACCAAAGTTGTGAATCGTATTTCGCCTCGTCATAATTCAAGTCATACAAAAGTTCATAAGGAGCGCTCGGAGTTGTTTCGTCCTCCGCTTTTACCGTCGGCATAACAAACGTTGCCGAAAGCATTGAAAGCGCCAAAAAAGTTGATAATAATTTTTTCATTTTCTAATCCTTTCTTTAAATTCCTTTCTTCAATTTATTCAAATTCGCACAGCGTTTCGGATACCGAGCCTTTTATACCTTACGGGTATGCCGAGAAACACTCCGTATCCTATACACCGCCGCAAAATTTTAACATTATTTTGGGGGCAGGGCGCGCCCTGCCCTGTATTATCCCTTTACACTTCCCACGGTAAGACCTTTTGTAAAGTATTTCTGGAAGAACGGGAACAGTACGACAATCGGGCCTGCTGCAAGAATACACATAGCCATTCTTGCGCCGTAGGTCGGGATTTCCTGCCCGGCTTTGACAGCGCCGTACTGCATTGCCTCCTCACTGTTTAGGAAGTCGATATTTGCCATAATCTTCATAAGCAGATACTGCAGAGGGAATTTGCTTTCCGTATCTATGTACAGTAATCCCTGCATATAATCGTTCCATGTACCGAGCGTAAGGAACAGCGCAATTGTTGCAATTCCCGCCTTGGAAATGGGAGCGATAATCTGAAGGAATATTCTGAACTCTCCTGCTCCGTCAATTTTTGCCGACTCTATAAGCTCTTTCGGAAGTCCGGCAAAGAAGCCTTTCATCAAGATAAGGTTCCATGCGCTTACGCACATCGGCAAAATCATTGCCCACATCGAGTCCTTAAGGTGCAGCCACCTTGAAACCAGGATATATGACGGAACCATTCCGCCCGAGAACAGCATACAGAAGAACACATAGTATGACAGAATATGCCTGTATGCATAATCCTTTCTCGACATTACATATCCGCCCATTGACGTGACAAACGTTCCGATTGCGACAGTCGCCACGGTTACGATAATGGTTGTCTTATACGCATTTGCAATCGCTGTCGGATTTGCAAAAATCATCTTGTACGCATCGAGCGTATATGCGTTTGTAAGCACCTTATAGCCGTTGTTTACAATCGTTTCCTGTGACTGAAACGATGAGCTTAATATTATAAGAAACGGGTATAAACACGCAAATGCAAGAAGTGCAAGAATGAGCGTCATAACTATCTGACCTATTTTTTCACCGGTAGTTTTTATTCCGCTGTGCTGAATTTCTTTTGTTTTTGTTTTTACTTTCATATTGCTCACCCCTCTTTACAGCATTGCGTTATCGGGATTGATTTTCTTTACTATTGCGTTGGACACAATAACAAGGAAAAATCCTACAACCGACTGATAGAAGCTTGCCGCAGCCGACATACCTATATCGCCCATTCCCATAAGTGCTCGGTATGTAAACGTACTCAGTACGTCCGTGGTCGGATACAGAAGCGTGGAATCGAGCGGCAGATTATAGAACATACCGAAGTCCGAATTGAATATTTTACCTATGTTTAATATAAGCATCATACTTATCATCGGCATAAGAGTCGGGATTGACAAATGCCAAATCTGCGCAAATCTGCCTGCGCCGTCCACTCTTGCCGCTTCGTATATCTGCTCGTCTGCGCTCATCAGCGCCGCATAATATATCAGCGACGAATATCCCATACC